>JAYSZD010000275.1:0-4678 GCA_043738185.1 Hymenobacter sp.
AGGTCATTAAACGACAGCTTAATGGGCGACAGCTCGTTGAGCCGCACGCGGGCTTCCATGGCCTGGTCCATATTGATTTCCATCGTGAGATAGAAATGCGGCGCCGTGAACAGGCTCTCGGACAGGCGCTTGGCAATCACCTTGCGCATCTGCGACACGGGCGTGTCGGTGTAGGTGCCTTCGGTAGGAGCCTGGGGGCTTGAGGATTTGGGGGCCTGGGCATCGGCTGCCGCTGGGGCCGCAGCTACCGGAGCCGCAACGGCGACCGGCGCAGCTTGCGCAACAGCAGCAGGCGCTGCGGCACCGGGCTGGAAGTTCTCCACGTCGCGCTGCACAATGCGGCCGTTGTCGCCGGAGCCGACCACCTGCGCCAGGTTAATGCCTTTTTCTTTGGCAATGCTCTTGGCGAGCGGCGAGGCGAGGATGCGGCCACCGGGCGCAGCGGAAGCGGCTGGCTGGGCAGCGGCTGCTTCTGGAGCTGCTTCGGGGGCTTTAGCGGCTTCGGCAGGCGCAGAAGCAGGTGCCTCCGCGGGAGCAGCTTCGGGGGCCGGAGCCGCACCGCCGCTTTGGCCGCCCAACAGGGCCTGAATGTCGGCGCCTTCCTCGCCAATAATGGCCAGGATACCGTCTACCGCCACGGCTTCGCCGGCTTTGGGACCGGTGTAGAGCAGGGTGCCATCTTCGTAGTTTTCCAGCTCCATGGTGGCCTTATCAGTCTCCACTTCGGCCAGAATATCCCCGGACTTCACTTTATCACCCACGTTTTTCAGCCAGGCAGCGATGGTCCCCTCGGTCATCGTGTCGCTCATTTTGGGCATGCGTACTACGGTGGCCTTCTTGCCATTAGCGGACGCAGCGGGGGCTGCCGGAGCCGGTGCCGCAGCAGGCGCTTCTTTCGGTGCTTCGGCTTTCGGCGCTTCGGGGGCGGGGGCGGCAGCCGGGGCAGGCGCTGCTTCGGGCTTGGAAGCGTCGGCGCCGCCCTGAGCACCAGAGAGCAGGGCCGAAAAGTCCTCCCCTTCTTTGCCGATGATGGCCAGAATACCGTCTACCGCCACCGACTCCTGTTCTTTGGGGCCGATGTAGAGCAGAACGCCATCTTCGTAGTTTTCCAGCTCCATGGTGGCCTTATCGGTCTCCACTTCGGCCAGAATATCCCCGGATTTAACTTTATCACCCACTTTCTTGAGCCAGGCCGCGATGGTCCCTTCGGTCATCGTGTCGCTCATTTTGGGCATTTTTATGATTTCGGCCATCGGTTTATCACGCTTGGATTGAAGAGGCCAAAATTAGCCCGAAAAGTTGGCCAGACAACTTTGTTGTGGTTCGCGGCAGGCGGGCAAGGGGTTATTGGCGGCCCGCAGTGCCGCGCCGCACCTGTTCCCCGTTTTGCCAACAGCCTCCCCTAGCCCGCAGGCGCAGCATCTTTGCCCACTATTAAGTGGGCTACATCCAGGAAGTTTTTCACCGTGAACATGGTGCCCGTAAATTCGAGCTTGTAAAGACATAGGTTGCTGTGCTCAAAGCCTTCCATGCAGCTGAGCGGGTAGTTGAGCAACTGGCAGAGCATGACGCGCAAGGCCCGGCCGTGCATGCACACGAGGACCGTTTGCTCGTCTTCGCGGGCCTTCAGCAGCTCGATAACCGGGCGCTGGCGGGCGGCTACTTCCTCGGGGCTTTCGCCGCCGGTGAGGCGGGAATGGGTGCGGCCCGCGGCCCAATCGGCCAAGACTTCGCGGTACTCAACGTCCTCTTCTATGGTAATGCGAGTGCCTTCGCGCTCGCCCCAGCTTATTTCGTTCAGGCCGGAGAGGGCTTCGTGGGGCAGGCCCAGGTCCAGGAACTGCTGCACCGACTCGTGGGTGCGGCGCAGCGCGGAGGTGTACACTTTATCGAAAGGCACGTGCCCGTAGGCCGCGAAGAACTGCGCTGCCTGACGGCGGCCCGTGTCGTTCAGGCTGGAGTCGACGCCGCTGCCCTGCACAATTCCTTGCACGTTGAAATCGGTTTGGCCGTGGCGTAGGAGGAAAATGGTCCGGGACATCACGTTGCGTAGTAGTTTTGCGGGCGCTGCTTTGTCGCAGCAGCCGCTTCAACAATACAGCGAGGTACGAGGTTTTAACCCCGGCCGTTGACCAATTTCAAACTGTTTGGGGCAATTCAGGAATTTCTGCCTTGCTGCCCTGCCCTGCCCTGTGCCTCTATGAATCTGGAAGAAGTGAACCGCTGGACCGCCTCCCGTCCTACCCTGGCCGATGCCCTGGGCATTGAAATCACGGCCGTGGCCGAGGACTACGTGGAAGGCCGCATGCCGGTAGATGGCCGCACCCACCAGCCCATGGGCCTGTTACACGGCGGCGCTTCGGTAGCCTTTGCCGAAACCCTGGGCAGCATTGCCGCTGCCTGCCGCGTAGACCGCACCAAGCAGGCCACCGTGGGCCTGGAAATCAACGCCAACCACATCAAAGGCGTGCGCCACGGCTGGGTGCGGGGCCGCGCCATTCCGGTGCATGTGGGCCGCAGCACGCAGGTGTGGGAAATCCGCATCACGCACGAAGAAACCGGCGCCCTGGTGTGCATCAGCCGCATTACCATGGCCGTGATTGACTTACCCACCGCCCCCAGCAAAACGGCCTGATGCACACCCGCGAATTCCGGCAGCTGCCGTGGCCTGCGGCCGCGGCGGGCCTCGATGCCCACGCCCGCCTGCGCCATTTGGTGGCGGGCGCGCTGCGCACGGACCGGCCGCTGGCGGTGTGGCGCGAGCCCGGCGCGGCGGCGGCGCGCCTGCTGGTAGCGCGGTCGCGGGTGGCGGCCTACACCGGCCTGCCGCCCGCCCTCGATGCCCAGGCGCCGGCGGGCTTTGCGTTTTTCCCGTTCCGCGACTCCGACCAAAACCCGGCGCTGTTCCTGCCCGCCGACGTGCTTTATGATACCGGACAGCCCGAAACGGTGGCCGTGTCGGCCAAAGCGCGCGAGCTGGTGCCCAACCTCACGGCCTGGCTGGCGGCCGAAGCAGTGGCGGAGCTGGCTTGGCACCACAGCGCCCAGCCCGTGCCGCACGCCGCCACCGCAGCAGAATACACGCAGCTGGTAGCCACGGGCGTGGAAGCCATAGAAACGCAGCAGGTGCTGAAGGTGGTGACTTCCCGCGCCGCCCTTCGCACGCTGCCCGCCGGCTTCGACCCACTCGCGGCCTTCGTGGCGCTGGACCGGAAGTACCCGCTGGCGTTTGTGTCGCTGGTGAGCGTGCCGGGCGTGGGGACCTGGCTGGGCGCCACACCCGAAATCCTGGCCGAGGTGACGGCCGATGGCACGTTCCGGACCATGGCCCTGGCCGCCACCCAGCCCCTCACAGCCGAAGTCACGCCCCGCACGGCCATTTGGCGCCAGAAGGAAATTGAGGAGCAGGCCCTGGTGGCGCGCTACATCGTGAACTGCTTCAAGCAGCTGCGGCTGCGCGAATACCACGAAACAGGCCCCCGCACCATTATTGCCGGCGAGCTGCTGCACCTGCGCACCGACTTTGAGGTGAACCTGAAACACGTGCCGTTCCCGTCGCTGGGCACCGACATGCTGCGGCTGCTGCACCCCACGTCGGCCGTGGGCGGCATGCCGAAAGCGGCTGCCATGCACTTCCTTGAGCAGCACGAAGGCTACGACCGCGCCTACTACAGCGGCTTTCTGGGCCCGGTGAACGTGGCGGCGCCCGGCAGCGCCCGCCTCTACGTGAACCTGCGCTGCCTGCAAGTGCGCGCCCAGGAGGCCATTCTCTACGCCGGCACCGGCCTCACCGTAGACTCCGACCCAGAGCGCGAATGGCAGGAAACCGAAATGAAACTCCGAACCGTGGGCGCGGTGCTGAATTAAAAATTGAGAATTAAAAATGGTCTTACTGACTATCGGTTCATTTCACCCATTCGACTCAATTTTTAATCATTCGTTTTTAATTTTTAATTGACTTGATGCAAGCCGTTTACAATATCGCTGAAATCTGCGCCCGGCATGGCATTACGGATGTGGTGCTTTCGCCCGGCTCCCGCTCGGCGCCGCTCACGCTGGCTTTTGCCCGCCACCCCGATTTAACGGTGCGCGTGGTGCCCGACGAGCGGGCGGCGGCCTTCATCGGGCTGGGCATCGCGCAGGCGCAGCGGCGGGCCGTGGCGCTGGTCTGCACCTCCGGCACGGCGGGGCTCAACTACGCGCCCGCAGTGGCCGAAGCCTTTTTCCAGCACATTCCGCTGGTAATCTTCACCGCCGACCGGCCGCCCGAATGGATAGACCAGCTCGACGGGCAGACCATCCGGCAGCACAACCTGTACGGCTCGCACGCCAAAGGCGCGTTTGAGTTTCCGGTTGAGACTTCGCACCCCGATGCCAAGTGGCACTCGGTGCGCCTCGTGAACGAGGCCATTAATCTGGCGCAGGCCGCCCCCGCCGGGCCGGTGCAGGTGAACGTGCCGCTGCGCGAGCCGTTTTACCCGAAGGCGGGCGAGGAAATTCGGTACGAGCAGGATGTAAAGATTACTCGGGAGGGTTTTTCGCGCCCTTCGAGTGTTGGTTTAGATACCTACAAAGAATTAAGAAGGGCAAATCGAATGCTGGTAGTTGTAGGCCAGCAGCCTGCTAATGCAGGAGTAACGGCTGCGCTTAATCAATTCGCGAAGGTATTCGGCGCTCC
>JAYSZD010000276.1:0-12799 GCA_043738185.1 Hymenobacter sp.
CCCTTTGGCGTTGGCCAGGCCCGCCAGGCCGCCCCGTTCCCAGCGGGTAAACCAGCTGTACACCGTGCCCTGGCTCACGTCCAGCAGGGCCGCCAGCGCAGGGACGGAATGCCCGTCCGCGCTCCACAATAAGCCCTGGCAACGGGCACGGAACTGGTGCTGCGGGTGATGGTGACGGCCGGCTTCCAACGTAGCCCGTTCCGCAGCCTCCAAGACGATGTAACGTTTTTGCATCCTCAAAGCAACAACCTATTCACTGATTAATTCTGAATAAGCACTTAGCTAAGAAGTTTGCGGCTGCCCCGAAGGACTCCAGGCTGCTGCCCGCCAACCAGCCCAAGCCAGCGGTGCCCGCTACGGCAGCTCAAGCGGGCAATAACGCCACGCCCACCCACGGCCCGCCCACGGGCAAAGAGCTGTTCGACGTGCCCGCACTGGACAAGCTCGTCGGCTACCAAGGGGTCGTGAACGGCCCCACCTACAAGTACACGGTGGGCCGGGCGGATTTGCAATCCCTTATGATGGGCACCGAGATGACCGCCGCCATCGGCCTCAACTCCTGGGCTGCGTTTGCCGGCAAACAGGACAGCGCCCACATCGCGGGCGACATTGCCATGCTGGAGAGCGAAGTCAACCCGGTTATCAAAGCCTTGCGGGCGCACAACCTGGAAGTCGTGGCCGTGCACAATCACATGCTCTTCGACCAACCCCGCATGATGTTTCTGTACTACTATGGCCGCGGCCCGGCCGCGCAGCTGGCTGCCGCTTTCGGGCCGCCCTCGACCAGCTCGGCCAGGGCAAAGCCCCCGCCGGTAGGCCCATGAAGCATTGATGTTTACAAGCTGAGCGCGGCGTATTTTTAATTTTAAGGTTCGTTACTCGTCGATTGTGATTTACATAATCATGTTTAGACCTTGCATAATTTTGCGGTTGAGGTTGGCACGCTTAGGGCAGTATATCCCACCAAAAACGTGCAAATGACCATTTTCAGGCAATTAGGCCCGCGGACTGACTTCAGTCCGCGGGCCGTTTGGAAACTCTTTAGTTGGAAAAGGGGTAGGTAAGCGGTACTGCTCTTTCGTAGATACGTCTACTTTTGCGGTTGCTTAGCGCCTTTCATGTTCCGTAGCCTGTTCCCCTTCCGCCGTTTGCTGGCGACGAGCTTCCTGCTCGTCTTCGTCAACGTGTTCGTGAGCCAGTGCTACTGCGCGACCATCAACCCGGTAAAAGCGGCCCCGATGGCGAAAGCCATTGCCGTACAGAAGCCTGCACATCCCGGCTGCCATGGTCACGGCAAAGCCACGGCCCCGCAGAAGGCAACGAAGGCCAAGCACGACCATGCCCAGCACAGCTCCAAGCCCACGGGCCAGGGTGACTGCTGCCAGGACAACTCGGCGACCATCCTAAAGTCGCTCGCCACGCCCGGCGAAAAGCAGCTGATGACGTCCGCGCCGGCCATACTGCCGGCCAGCAACGACTTCTTTTTCCGGCCCGCTGCCGGACAGTGGGACCGTACCCACTCGGTCGTTCTGGTGCCCGGCGAGCACCTGCCCCCCAAGATACCTGACATCCGAATCTTTATTCAGTCCCTGACGGTCTGATTGGTTTGACGTGCCCAAGGCTCGCCCTGGCATAGCGCTGCTATGTCCGGGGCGGGCCTTTGCATTGTCGTGTCCGCCCGGCACCCCCTTGCGCCCTCCCCTCCCTCATCTTCCTGGTTTTACCCCGTCCAACAATGAAGAATTGTTGCGAAGAAGCCGGCGCACCCGCTCCCCAAGGCCCGGTTCGTCGCCTGCTTTCCTACCTGCTCCACGCGGCGGTAGCCGCCGTGCTGGGCTTCGTGCTCTGGCAGCAGTGGCAGGCTTAACCTGCTATCAAGAGCCCCCCGGATTACTGGATGTAGTCCCCTTATCAGTTCAACCCCATTCTCTCTTTATGCACCGCATCCCGCTTTCCCTGCTGGCTCTGGCCGGCCTGCTCACCACCGTTAGCTGCTCGTCCGAAACGGAGTCCAGCAAAACCACCGACACCGTCACCACGCCCACCAACGGCCCGGCCGAAGGAACCGCCGACCACGGCGGCGGCCACACCTACGCCTGCCCCATGCACCCCGAGGTGACCAGCACCAAGGAAGGGGAGAAGTGCCCGAAGTGCGGCATGAACCTGGAGCACAACGACAAGGTGGCCAACGACAAAACTTACGAGATGAAGCTCGTGCCCACCCCCACGCAGGTTACGGCGGGCCAGCCCACTACCATGGCCTTCACCCCAATTGAAACGGGCAAAGGCGCAGCGCCCGTACCGCTGGATGTGGTGCACGAGAAGAAAATTCACCTCATCATCGTCAGCAAGGACCTCGGCCAGTTCTACCACGAGCACCCCGAATACACTGCTGAAGGTGACTACAAGGTCCAGTACACCTTCCCCAAAGGCGGTGACTACGTGCTGTTTCAGGATTACACGCCTACGGGCTCGGGCCACCAGCTGGGCCGTCAGCCCCTCACGGTGAAGGGCGCGGCGTATGCGCCGGTCAAGTTCAAGAACGACGACATGCAGTGGGAAAAGGACGGCTACCAGGCCACGCTTTCCTTCGACAAAGACCTGAAAGTGGGCCAGCTGCTGGGCATGAAAATCAACATCAGCAAGGATGGTCAGCCCGTGACGGACCTGGCCAACTACCTCGGCGCGCTGGGTCACGTGGTGGTCATCAGCGAGGACACCGAGCAGTACCTGCACGTGCACCCCAACGACCAGGCCGACAAGGGCCCCACCATCGGCTTCAACACCAATTTCGAGAAGCCCGGCCTCTACCGCGTTTTTCTGCAGTTCAACCACGGAGGCAAGATTCACACCGGCGACTTCACCATCAACGTGAAGGCCTAACTGGCCCCGGCTACCTCATCTCCTTCATTCACTAACCGCAACCAAACCCATGAAAAAGTCCGCTTTCTTCCTCGCCGCCCTTTGCTCGGGCTCCCTGCTGGTGGCCAGCTGCAGCAGCGACAAAGCCGCCGATTCGATGGCCACGACCACCAAAACGACCACCACGGAAGGCACCGCCTCCGGTGACATGGCCGGCATGGACCATTCCGCCGGGGCCACGGGCAGCGCCGCCGCGGGCGGGGACTCGCCCCAGCTGGTGGCCATGAACGAGATGATGGTCAAAATGCACGCCGGCAAGCCCAAGTGCAACACCGACCACGACTTTACCCACCACATGCTCGAGCACCACAAAGGCGCGGTGGTCATGGCCGACATTCAGCTGCGCGACGGCAAGGACGCCACCATGCGCCAGATGGCCGAGAAAATCAAAGCCGACCAGCAACAGGAAATCACCGCACTCGAAGCCGCGGCCACACGCCTCGACAACGCCCCGACCAACTACCAGCCCAACTACCAGCCCAACTACCAGCCCAACGACCCGGCCGACCCCTTCGCCAGCAAGATGAAGGCTTCCATGGACGGCATGATGCAGAACATGCCCAAAACGGTGGCCGACCCCGACATGAACTTCAACATGCTCATGACCGTGCACCACCAGAGCGCGGCGGACATGGCCAAGGCCGAACTGGCGCACGGCGAGGATACCAAACTCAAGGAAATGGCGCAGATGATGGTGGACGCCCAGGAAAAGGAAATCCAGCAGCTCAAAAACTGGCACCAGAAAGACGCCGACAAAATGTAGCCCGTCGCTGACGGCGCTACTCCCTCAAATATTTACTCCACCATTACCCATACTCCCTTCCCATGAAGATTTCGCAATTGCTCGCTGCGGCCCTGCTGCTAACTGCTCCCCTCACCGTGGCCGCCCAACACAGCCACAAGCCCGGCGCCGCCGCCCACGGCCACAAGGCCGCGGGTGAATCCCACGCCCACAAATCGCCCCACGGCGGCACCGTGCGCACGGCCGGCAAATACCACCTGGAGCTGGTGCAGCAGGCGGGCGAGGTGCACGTGTACCTGCTCGACGCCAATGAAAAAACCTTGCCCCTGACCCGCGCTACCGGCACGGCCATGCTGCTAAGCACGGCGGGCAAAACCAGCTCCGTGAAGCTGACCCCCAGCGGTGACCATTTCGTGGCCGCCGTGCCCGCCGGCACCACCCTGCGCACGGCTATCGTGAGTTTGAAAGCCAACGGCAGCTCGCTCAGCGCCCGGTTTGAAAAGCTGGACGCCGCGGCGAAAGCCGGCAACGCCGTGTCCGCGGCCTACGCCTGCCCCATGAACTGCGAAGGCAGCGCCAGCGACAAGCCCGGCAGCTGCCCGAAGTGCGGCATGGCCCTGGTCAAAAAAGCCTAGGCGGAGCCTGTTTTTCGGACGCAGTGCGTCCGGACCTTCTCCGTCTTGGGCCGTCTGCTGCTGCAACGGTGGGCGGCCCTATGACTGGCGTTAACCTGATTTTATGAAGTACTTGAAAATGAAACGCGTGGCAAACCGACTGCTGCTGCTGGCCCTGGTGCTCCTCGGCCTGAGCCCGGCCGTGGTGCGCGCGCAAACCGTTATCGGCCTGGACAGCGCCGAAGCCCAGACCCTGCGCCGGCACCCGCGGCTGCGGCAATCTGACCGCGAAATCGAAGAACAGCGCGCCCTCAAGCGGGGCTCGTTTGCGCCGGCCAACCCGGACTTTCTGTTCTCAGCCCCTACGGGCGAGATGTGGGCCCCGGGCGTGGTGCAAACCATCGACCTGCCCCATGTGTACCGCCAGCAGTCTAAAGTGGCGCAGGCCGGCATCACCCTGGCCGAACGCAACCGCGACGTGAGCCGGGCCAGCGTGCTGCGCGACACCCGGTTGGCGTACTTAAGCCTGCAATTCGCCGAGGCGCAGGTGCGTCAGCTCACCTATCAGGACAGCTTGTTTCGGGTGCTGCGCCTGGCCACCGAGCGCCTGTTCACGGCCGGTGAAGTCACCTCGCTGCAGCGCATCAGCACCGACGCCGAAGCCCGGCAGGTGACCGTGCAGCTGCAGCAGGCCACCGCCGACCGGCAGGCCGCCCAGCGCCGTCTGGGTCTCTTACTGGGCCGGCCTAACGAGGCGCTGGCCACCCGCACCGACCTGGGCCGCACCGGCACGGAGCTGGCCCAAACGGGCACCGCGCTACTCGCGGGCCTGCCGGCCGAAGACAGCAGCGCCCTGGTGCGCAGCCCCACGCTGGCCGCCGCCACCCAGAATGTGGCCCTGAGCCAATCAGGTATCAGCCTGGTGCGGGCCCGGCGCACGCCCGCCTTGACGGTGGGCTATCAGAACCAGGCCTTTGAGAACTCAGCGCTGAAGTACCGCTTCCAGTTCGGCGTGTCGGTGCCCATCTGGTTCTGGACCTACCGCTCCCAGTTGCAGGCCGCTACCGCCCGCTCCCAGGCCGCCGGCTACCAGCTGCAGGCCCAGCGCCTGGAGCTGAGCACCCAGTACCAGCAGGCCCTGGCCGACACGCGCAAGTTCTCAGCCTCGCTGGGCTACTACGAGCAGACCGGGGTGCCGCAGTCACGGGCCATCATCAGCCAGTCCCAGCGCTTGTTCCGGGCCGGGGAAGTGAGCTATCTGCAGCTCATCCTGAGCTTAAACCAGGCCTTTGCCATCCAGAATACCTACCTGACCACCATCCGCGACTACCGCCAGGCTTTGGTCGAGCTTAACTACCTGCGGGGCGAATAACCGTCAATTCTCATGAAACAACTCCTGATTTTGCTGCTGGGCCTGCTACTGTGCGGCACGGCCTACGCCCACGGGGGCGAGGACCACGGCGACGGGCCCATGGCGGGCACCGCGGCCGGCGCCACGTCGTTTTCCGTGGCGGCCCTCTCGGAACAGTTCGAGGCGCTGCTGCGCTACGAGCCCCTGAAAGGCGGTAAGCCCGCCGACCTGCGCCTGCTCCTGTCGGACTACGCCACTAACGCCCCCATCAAGGGTGCCAAGCTCACCCTCACCACCCCGGAAGACGCCAACCTGAAATGGGCCGTGACCGAGCAGGAGCCGGGCGTGTACCTCGTGGAAGGGCAGTTTCCGGCCAACAAGGCCTACAGCTTTGCCCTCAACATAGTGGCCGGCGAGACGGCCGACCTGCTGCTGCTCGAAGGCATCAAGGTAGGGGAAAAGCTGCCCGTGGCGGCCGCCGCCCCCGCCGCGGCCACGTCGCTTTTCTCGTCCTGGAAAACCATCCTGGCGTTGGTGGGCGCTTTTGTGCTCGGCATCGGCCTGACGGCCCTGCTCCTGCGCCGCCGGCGCCAGCCCTCGGAGCCCGTGCTGCAAACCTCGGAGCAGGCGTTGACCGCCAGCCGCCGTACCCCCTTCCCTTAATGCTACCCCGATATGAAAACCAAGCATAAATTCCTGGCGGCCACGGCCGCCGCGGGACTGGTCCTGACGGTACTGCTCCCTCCCCCGGGCCTGGTGCAGGCCCACGGCGGAGAAGACCACGGCGGCACGGCCAAGGCCAGCACCGGCGTGGCTTCCACTGACGAGGTGCTGCTACCCAAGGAAAGCCAGTTCCTGTTCGAGGTGCGCACCAACCTGGCCGCCTTCTCCACCACCTACAGCCGGGCCACGCTCTACGGGACGGTATCCGCCGCGGCCGGCGGCGAAGGCCGCGTGGTGGTGCCCCAGACGGGGCGCATCGTGAGCCTCGCCGCCCAGGTGGGCAAGCCCGTGCGGGCCGGGCAGACCCTGGCCGTCATCGAGCAGACCCTGGATGCCACCCAGCAGATTGGCCTCAGCACCGAGCGGGCCAACGCCCAGGCCGAGCTGCGCGCCGCCCAGCAGGACTACGCCCGCCTGCAGAGCATTGCCGACATCGCCGCCCGCAAAGACGTGGTGGCCGCCGAGCTGCGCCTGCGCCAGGCCCGCCAGAACGCCAGCATTCAAAACGGGCAGGCCGGCCAGCGGCGCGTCAGCATCACTTCGCCGGTAAGCGGCACCGTGGACGTGTTTAATCTGGCGGTGGGCCAGCAGGTCAACCAAGGCGACGAGCTGTTCCGCGTCATCAACCCCGGCAAGCTGCGGGTGGAGGCCCAGGTATTCGCCCAGGATTTGGCCAAGGTGACGCCCGGCGCCCGGTTTCGGGTCGAAGGGTTGCAGGGCCAGGCCGGCGTACCCGCCAGTCTCGTGGTGTTCAGCAACGTGGTGAACCCCGTGAACCAGGCCCGCCAGCTGGTGCTGGAGCTCGATGCCACCGAAAGCAGCGCCTACCGCGCCGGCCAGGCCGTGAACGTGCAGGTCGTGGGCCAGACCGGCGGCGGCACCCCGCAGCTGGTGGTACCCACCTCCGCCATCACCGACCTGAATGGCAAACCCGTGGTGTTCGTGCACACCGAGCCCGAGCGCTTCAAGATTCGCTACGTGCAGCCCGGGGCCGTCAACGGTCAGCAAACGGTGCTCGTGCAGGGCCAGGTCAACGAAAACGACCGCGTGGTGACCACCGGCACTTACCAGCTCAAATCCATTTACCTCAACCAATAAGCCCCGCTCAGCGGTGGCTGCATCCTCCCTCCCCATGAAAAACCTCTTTGCACTCGCGGTTCTGACCGCCACGCTTCCCTTTGCCGCCCCGGCGCAAGCTCAGACCGTCCAGACAACTTCGGCCGCCGGCTCCGCTGACGAAGCCGCCGTGAAAATGGTGCTGACCAAGTACCAGCAGGCCATCCAAAAGCTCGACACCACGGGCACCGCCCGCCTGTTCACCGCCAACTCCCAGGTGTTCGAGTCGGGCGGGGTGGAAGGCACCTACCGGCACTACGCCGAGCACCACCTGGGCCCCGAGCTCAAGGAGTTTAGCGCCTTCACCTTCAGCGACTACAAGGCTGCCGTGCAGGTAGATGGTCCCTACGCCTTTGCGACGGAAACCTACACCTACACCATCAACCTGAAGAAGGACCCCAAGGAGAAAGAGGCCAAGGCGCCCATCGTCCGCCGTGGGGTGGCCACCTCGGTGCTGCGCAAGAACGCCGCCGGCCAGTGGCAAATCATGAGCACCCACTCCTCGGCCCGTACTCCCCGCGTCAAAAAATAAGCTATCCGGCGAGCCTGGGCGCTTGTCCGGGACGCTGCCGATTCCGGGAGGGGAGGGGCCACTCGGCCGCTCTCGCTCCTTCCTCTTTGCGCTAACCACCGATGCTAGACAAGATAATTCGCTTTGCCCTGCAGAACCGCTTGCTGATGCTGGCCTTTGCCGTGGGCCTCATCATTGCCGGCTCCTACACGGCCGGCCAGCTGCCGGTAGACGTGCTGCCCGACCTGGACCGGCCCCGCGTGACCGTGTTTCTGGAAGCCCCCGGCATGGCCCCCGAAGAAGTGGAAGCCCTGGTGACGTTGCCCGTGGAAACGGCTCTGAACGGGGCCACCGGCGTGTCGGCGGTGCGCTCCAATTCGGCCATTGGCCTGGGCATGGTGTTCGTGGAGTTCGATTACGGCACTGATATTTTCACGGCCCGCCAGATTGTGAGCGAGAAGCTGCAGACGACTGGCGAGCAGCTGCCGCAGGGAGTCACGCCGGTACTGGGGCCCATTTCGTCGGTCATGGGCCAGATTATGCTGGTGGGCTTGTCGGGTGGCAAGGAAACCAACGCCGCCGACCTGCGCACGCTGGCCAACTACACGGTGCGCCAGCGCCTGCTCAGCATTCCGGGGGTAGCGCAAGTCATTCCCATCGGCGGCGACAACCTGCAGTACCAGGTGCTGCTCGACATGCCGCGGCTGAATGCCACCGGATTGACCGTGAACCAGGTGGAAGAAGCCCTGCGCCAATCCAACCTGAACACGACCGGTAACTTCTTCGACCGCAACGGCTCGGAGGTGCTCATCCGCAACCTGGGCCGGCTGCGGTCGGTGGCCGACATTGAAAACATTATCGTGGGCTACCGCGGGCAGTCGCCCATCCGGGTAGCCGATGTGGCCAAGGTGGAGTTCGGGGCTCGCTTCAAGCGCGGCGATGGCAGCGTGAACGGCCAGCCGGCCGTGATTCTGAGCATCGAGAAGCAGCCTGGCGCCGCTACCGTGGGCCTCACCGAAGCCGTGGAAAAAGCTTTGGTGGAGCTCAAGCCCTCGCTGCCCAAGGACGTGCAGGTGAACACGCGGCTGTTCAAGCAGTCGGAATTTATCGAGTCCTCGATTTCTAACGTGGAGGAAGCCCTGCGCGACGGTGCCATCTTAGTCGTCATCGTGCTATTTGCTTTCCTGCTGAACGTGCGCACCACGTTCATTTCGCTGGTAGCCATTCCGCTGTCGTTGCTGGTCACGGCGCTGGTGTTTCGCGCGGCCGGCATCAGCATCAACACCATGACGCTCGGCGGCCTGGCCATCGCCATCGGCGAGCTGGTCGACGACGCCATCGTGGACGTGGAGAACGTGTACCGGCGCCTGCGCGAAAACAAGCAAAAGCCCAACCCGCAGCCCATCTTAAAAGTCATCTACGCAGCCTCTTCCGAGGTGCGCAACTCCATTGTGTACGCCACCATCATCGTAGTGCTGGTGTTCCTGCCGCTGTTTGCGCTGGAGGGCATGGAGGGCCGCATCTTCGCGCCGCTCGGCATTGCCTACATCACCAGCATCGTGGCTTCGCTGTTCGTCTCGCTCACCGTTACGCCGGTGCTATGCTACTATCTGCTGCCCAAGATGAAGCAGATGAACCACCCCGAAACCGATGGTGCGCTGGTGCGCTGGCTCAAGAAAAAAGACACGCGACTCCTGGGCTGGGGACTTAAACACCCCAAGCTGGTGCTGACCTCCACAGCGCTGCTCTTCGTGATGGCCGCGGCCATGGTGCCGTTCTTCGGCACCGAATTCTTGCCGCCCTTCAACGAGGGGTCTTTGACAGTCAACTTCTCGGCCCCGGCCGGCACCTCGCTCACCGAATCCAACCGCCTCGGCACGCTGGGCGAGCAGCAGATGATGAAAATACCGGAGGTGGCCTACACGGCCCGCCGCACCGGCCGGGCCGAGCTCGATGAACACGCCGAATCGGTGAACAACTCGGAGATTGAAGTGGCCTTCAAGACCGAAGCAGAGCTGGAGAAGGAAGGCCGCACCATGCGCAGCCGCGACGAAATCCTGGCCGACATGCGCGAGAAGCTAGGCCTGATAACGGGCGTCAACGTCAACATCGGCCAGCCTATTTCCCACCGCTTGGACCACCTCTTGTCGGGCGTGCGGGCCCAGGTAGCTATCAAGGTTTTTGGCAATGACCTATTGGAACTGCGCCGCTACGCCAATGAGGTGCGGGGTGCCGCCAGCACGGTGCCGGGCGTGGTGGACCTGCAGGTGGAGAAGCAGGTGCAGATTCCGCAGCTGCTCATCCGGCCCCGCGACGAGGCCCTGCGCGCCTACGGCATGGCCCGCGGCGAAGTGGTACGCGACCTGGAAACGCTGTTTCAGGGCGCCGTGGTCTCGCAAATGCTCGACGGCCAGAAGCGCTTTGACCTGGTGGTAAAGCTGCCCGAGCAGCAGCGCAACGACATCGCCGCCATCGGCCAGACGCGCATCGAAACGCCCACCGGGGCCATGATACCCGTGAGCCAGGTGGCCGACATCGTCTACGAACCGGGCCCCAATACCGTCAACCACGAAAACACCCAGCGCCGCATCACCATTTCGCTGAACGTGGCCGAGCGTGACCTGGGCTCCACCGTCAAGGAGATTCAGGCCAAGGTAAACGCGCAGGTCAAGCTGCCCCCGGGCTACTACCTCACCTACGGCGGGCAGTTCGAGAGCCAGCAGTCGGCCTCGCAGAAGATTCTATGGCTGAGCCTGTTCTCGCTGGCCGGCATCTTCCTGGTGCTGTTCTCGCACTTCAAGTCCACGCTCATGGTGGGCCAGATTATGCTCAACATCCCGCTGGCCCTCATCGGCTCGGTGGTGGCGGTGCTGCTCACGGGCGGCACGTTCAGCATCGCCTCGCTCGTGGGCTTCATCACGCTCACCGGCATTGCATCGCGCAACGGCATCATGATGATTTCGCACTACATCCACCTGGTGGAGCACGAAGGCGAGAAGTTCGGACTACCCATGATTATCCGCGGCTCGCTGGAGCGTCTGGTGCCCGTGCTGATGACGGCCCTGGTGGCCGCGCTGGCCCTGGTGCCGCTCACGCTGGCCAAGGACGCGCCCGGCAAGGAAATCCTGTATCCGGTGGCCACCGTCATCCTCGGCGGCCTGCTCTCCTCCACTTTCCTCGACATCATCGTCACGCCGGTGGTGTTCTGGCTGGTAGGGGAGAAGGCCCTGGCGCAATACTTCGCCTCCCACCGGGAAACGGGCTTGGACGACCACCCGCAGGAGCTCGACCCGCAGCCACTGACGCCGCCCTCGGATTTGAATCCAGTGCTGCCTACCCGCTAGGTTATGCTGCACGCCTTTTTGCACATCAGCGTGCCGGGGTTGTATGCCTTGGCGTTCCACCGACCCCACTGGCGGCGAGTCTGGCTGGTGTTTGCCGCTGCTCTGCTGCTGGACCTGGACCATTTGTGGGCCACGCCCTTCTACGACCCCAACCGCTGCAGCATCAACTTCCACACCTTCCACACCTACTGGGCCCTCAGCGGCTACGTGCTGCTGCTCTGGCCCGCCCGCACACGCATCTGGGCGGTGGGCTTTCTGCTGCACATGGTGCTGGACTACACCGAATGCTGGCAGCGCGGCATCTACCTGCCTTAACCGACCCTTCTTGATGCCCAATCGCCCCGATTCCGTTTCGCCCACCACCGTGCTTTACATCAAGCACATGGTGTGCGCGCGCGGTATCCGGGTGGTGCGGCAGGAGTTGGAGGGACTGGGCTTGCGGGTGCTGGACGTGCGCCTGGGCGCAGCTACAGTGGCGGGCACGGCTGAGGAGCTGGATTGGTCCCTGATACGGGCCACGCTGGAAGCGGCCAAATTTGCCCTGCTCGAAACCTTTCACCAGACCCTGGTGGAACGGGTGAGCGTGGCGGTGAACCGCCTGCTGCGCGAGCCCGGTGAAAGCCTGCGGCACCGGACTTTCGGGGCAGCGGTGGCCCGGGAGCTGGACCTGACGCACGGGCAGTTGAGCGCGGCCTTTGCCCGCTTGGTGGGCGATAAGACGCTGGCAGCCTACATTCTGAGTCAGCGCCTGGCCTATGCCCAGGAACTGCTGCTTTCTTCTTCTTTGAGCGTGGGCCTCATTGCCCGGCGCCTGGGGTACGTCAGCCTGGCGCATTTCTCCGGCCAGTTCCGGCGCCTGGCCCGTTGTTCGCCATCCACGTATCGCCGGCTGCTACGCGCCGAAATGGCTCCGACTGCGGTGGATGAGGCCCCAAATCATGCAAGGGAAGAGGAGTAATATGTAAAACCGTGGGCCACAGGCGGGGTATACCTAGTCAGCAGCCCGGTTGGGTTGCCTTATTCATCCACTTACACCCCTTTCCCATGCATACCCAAAACCAAAGCCTGCTCGACGCCCTCAATGCCTGCATCGCCGCCTGCGAGCATTGCGCTACGGCCTGCCTGCAGGAAGAAAACGTAAAGATGGTGGCCCGCTGCGTCCTGCTGGACCGCGACTGCGCCGATGTGTGTGCCCTCACCGCCCGCCTCGTGGCCCGCGGCTCGGAGCACGCTGCCCATTTGCTGAAAGTGTGCGCCGAAATCTGCAAGGCCTGCAGCGACGAGTGCGAAAAGCACGGTGCCCATTCCGCGCATTGCAAGGAGTGCGCCGAAGCCTGCCGCCGCTGCGAACAGGCCTGCCGCCAGGGCGTAGCGGCTTAAGCCCCGCTCCCCCCGACAAAAAAGCTGGCGTCCAAACCCAAGCAGCCTAAGCTTTTCTATTCATTCCCCGAGAGTAATCGCCCGGTCTTGCCGGGC
>JAYSZD010000277.1:0-4659 GCA_043738185.1 Hymenobacter sp.
CAGGCATGAGCCGGGCCATGATGGCATCCTGGCGCTGGCCGGCGGCCCAGGCTTCGGCATAGGGCGTGTGCGAAAACGTGACCTGCGAGTAGAGCGGCGTCCAGCGGCCAGGAAATTGCTGCGCGATTTTAGCCTCAATTTTCTTCTGGAGCAGAAAGCGCGGGTCTGCCACCCGGTCGCGCATCTCGGTAAAGTTGTACAGGGCCAGGTCGGCCATGGCGTCGGCATTGGGCTTGCGCTGGGCTTGAAACTCGCTGAAAATAGTGGGCCAGTCGGCATCGCCGTGCTGGTCCAGCAGCGCGTTGAGCACGCTGCAATCCTCAAAGCCGGCGTTCATCCCCTGCCCGTAAAACGGCACAATGGCGTGCGAGGCATCGCCGAGCAGCAGCACGTCGTCGTCGTACTTCCAGGGATAGCAGCGAATGGTGACCAGCGAACTGGTCGGGTTGCGGAAGTACTCGGTGGTGAGCTGGGGCATCAGCGGCACGGCATCGGGGAAAACGCGCGCGAAAAAGGCGGTGACATCGGCTGGCGTTTGCAGGGCAGCGAAGCTCTCGGGACCCTCGAAAGGATAGTACAGCGTCGCGTTGAACGAGCCGTCGAGGTTGGGCAGCGCAATCATCAGGTACTGGCCGCGGGGCCAGATGTGCAGGGCATTTTTTTCCAACTGCCACGCGCCATCGGGGCCGGCTTCGATGGTCAGCTCCTTGTAGCCGTAGTCGAGGTAGTCCTGCGAGTAGTCGTAGCGGTCCGTCTTCTGCAACGCCCCGCGCACGGCCGAAAACGCCCCGTCGGTGCCAAAAAGGCGGGTATAGGACTCGGTATGCTCCTGCTGGGTGGCGGCGTCGAGCAGGTGCAGCTCCTGCTTTTTCAGGTCGATGCGCCGGCATTGCTGGTCGAAGTGCAGCGTCACGGCGGGGTTGGCGTCGGCCAGGTCGAGCAGGCGGCGGTTGAGATGGCCGCGGTTGACGGAGTAGATGGCCTGGCCTTCCTGGCCGTAGGGCTGGCGGGTGAGGTTGCCCTGGGCGTCGTGCATCACCCGGCCGCTCATCGGAATACCCACCTCGCGGATGTCATCGGCCACGCCCACGCCTTCCAGGGCGCGCCAGCCGCGGTCCGACAGGGCCAGGTTGATGGAGCGACCTTCCTGAAAGCCTTCCCGGCGCGGGTCGGCGCGGCGCTCATACACCTGCACGGAATGCCCGCGCCGGGCCAGGTACAGGGAGAGCAAAGAGCCCACCAGGCCGGCCCCCATCACGGTGAGGGATTCGGCAGTGGGCAACGACGGAGCAGGAGCGGACATAGCGCGGGACAAGGTGAGGCAACGAAGCTACTACGGGCCGGGCACCCAAGCCGGATATTTGGTGGCTGCGGCCCCTGCTCAGGAGAAGCTGTAATGGCCTGATTTGTTTCGTCGGGTGCAGGTGGGTGTTTGCCGGGCGCCGGGCGTGGCCTACCGGAATTTTACAAGCGCCTAGTTTGGTAGCCAGACCTTTGAGTCGTTAGAACAAAACCACTTTCTATTATGAAACATTTTCGAGCCCGGTATCAGCGCATCGGCTACATGCGGTGGCGCCGTCGGGCCTCCAGCCGCCAGGCGCTATTGGTGGCGCATCCACTTTTGGCGGGCGATGGTGTCCGGCCAAGCTCCGCTACCTGGCGACGGGCGATTCCCGCAATGGTGCTATTGAAGCCAGCGGCGACGGTGCTGCGGATTGGCGCTTATGTGGTGGGGGAGGAAGGCGACCCCCAACTGCTCGGGCACCCCGATATTATGTATTAAGGAGTTATGAATCAGAAAAATAATGCCGTGGAATACTGCTATTATTGATTTAAATGTTCCATTGATGCGAGAAAAAAATAGTAGATTCGCATCCTCATTTTTCAACCTCCAATATATGCGTCAACCTTACTTCCTTTTAATTTTATGCTTGCTGCTTCCTCTAGGGAGCTGGGCGCAGGGCGCTCAGGTTGTCAGCGGAACCGTTCAGACCGAGGTTGGGACGCCGCTGCCGGGGGCCACGGTCGTAATCAAGGGTACGTATAACGGCGGCAGCACCAACGAGGAAGGCCAGTTTCAGGTGAAGGCAGACTTTTCGAAAGGGTCGCTGGTGCTTTTGGTTTCTTTTATCGGTTACGAAAGCCAGGAGTTGCCCCTCAGCGCGCCGGATAATGCTATTATCGTGACGCTGCGGCCCAGTGCCATGCTCGACCAGGTGGTGGTAGCGGCTTCCCGCGTGGAAGAGAGCATCGGTCAGGTGCCGGTAACGGTGGAAAAGCTGAACCAGCGCCAGGTAGAGCAAATCACCACGCCCGACCTCGTGGCAGGCCTGGGCCGGTTCAAGGGCATCGACATCAGCAGCTCCAGCATGCTGTCCACCAGCTTCAGCACGCGGGGCTTCAACTCCTCGCGCTCGGAGCGCGTGATTCAGCTGGCCGATTACATGGACACGTCCATTCCCAGCCTCACCAGCAACTTCGGCAACCTGCTCGGTACGCCCATTCTGGATGTTGGTAGTGTGGAAATTGTGCACGGCCCGGCTTCCGCCCTCTACGGCGCCAACGCCTTCAACGGCGTGTTGCTCACGAACTCCAAAGACCCCTTCACGGACCAGGGCCTGACGGTACGCCTGCGCGGCGGCACCCGCAACCTACTGGACGGTCAGTTGCGCTACGCCCAGAAAATCGGCGAGCGGGTGGCGTTCAAAATCGCCGGCGGCTACACCAGCGCCAAGGATTTCATTGCCAACAGCGAAGAAGCTACCTCCAAGCTTATCGAGCCCAACAACAATCCTGAAGGCTCCGGCCTGGGCTATGATGCGGTGAGCCGGTTTGGCGACGTTAGCTTCACTTTCCCCAACTCCCCAAGCGCAGTTGGTTACGCGGGGCCGGCTCTCGCCAACAAAACACTGTTCCTGCCGGGCTTCAGTGAGAAAGACCTGATTGCAGGCGACGATTACACGCACTCGTTAAAAGTGGCTCCCAGCCTGTCGGTGCTGCTCTCCAACAGCATCAAAGCCAGCGCCGACTACAAGTATACCAACGCCACCACCACCTACCAGAGCGCCAGCCGCTACCGCTTCATCAACAGCGGGGCGCACCAGGGCCGGATTCAGGTAGAGGGCCGTAACTGGTTTGTGCGCGGCTTCACTACCCGCGACTTCTCCGGGGGCCGTGACCCGCTCACGGATGGTTCGTATAACCTGGGGTTTCTTGGAGCCTTTTTGCAGACGCAAACTGCACCTAACTTTTTTGTGCCTGTAGACCCCAGAACTCCTAGTGGCCCAACCCGCCCTGGTACGTATGCTGAACGTTATATCCGGACCTACGCCGTCGCTTATAACCGAGAATTAGGCAGAGGCCAGAACGCTGAGGCGGCGGCTCTGACTGCGCGTAACGAGGCAAATCCAACACTGCTCCAACCCGGCACGCCGGAGTTCGACGCGGCCCGCAATACCGTAATTCACGACCCCACGCCTGGCCGGGGCGCCCGCGTTATTCTGCGCTCTATCCTCAACGATGGCAGCGCGCAGTACAACTTCAAATCGAAAATTGCTGACCTGACCGTGGGCGGGGCCTACCGCCAGTACCTGCTCGGGTCGGACGGCTCGGTGTTCGAAGACACCAAGGACGGCGACCGCATCCCCAACTACGAGTACGGCGCCTATGCTCAGGCCAGCCGGACCCTGCTCGACGACCACCTGAAACTGGCCGCGGCCGGCCGGGTCGACCGCTTCAAGAACTTTGGAACGGCTTTCTCGCCCCGCGCGTCGGCCGTGTACTCGGTGGGCGCCGACAAGCAGCATAACTTCCGCGCCAGCTACAGCCGCGCCTTCCGGGCCCCTACCCAGAACGACCAGTACATCAAGCTCGATGTGGGCCGGGCCTTTTTGCTGGGCAACGTCCGCAACGGCTTCCAGGGCTACTCCGTGAGCGTGCTCAGTGGCGCCTCACCCGCCGATGCGGCCAATCTATATCGCGCCGACAAGCTCACGCTGGAAGAAGTGAACAGCTTTGAAATTGGCTATCGCGCCCAACTGGCCAAAAAGCTGTACGTGGACGTAGACTTCTTCCGCAACAACTTTAACAACTTCATTGCCACCCAAAACTTTGTGGGCAACGTGGACGGCACCCGCCCCACCCCGGCCCAGTTGGCTACCACCAATGCGCCTGGCAGCGCCGTGCGCGTAATTCAGGTTGCGGCCAACGTGGACCAGGAAGTGAAAAGCCAGGGCGCGGCCATCACCCTGAACTATTCGTTTTCGCCGGCCCTGGTGCTGAGCGGCAACTACAGCTACAACGAGCTTACCACCGATAACTTCAAGGCCGGCACCCAATCGTTCTTCAACACGCCCACCCACAAGTTCAACGTGGGCGTCGATGGCCTGCTGCTGGAGCGTAAGCTGAGCTACAACCTGAACTACCGCTGGGTCGATGCCTTCGTGTACGAGTCGACCTTCGCGACCGGCACCGTGCCCGTGGCACAAACCCTGGACGCGCAGGTGGGCTACACGCTGCCCAGCTTGCACACCACCCTGCAAGTGGGCGGCACCAACCTGCTCGACGCCCAGAACCTGCAGGTGTACGGCGCCCCCAGCATCGGCCGCATCGCCTATTTCGGGCTGTTGTTCGACATCAAGTAAGCTCAACTGCCCACAG
>JAYSZD010000278.1:0-4658 GCA_043738185.1 Hymenobacter sp.
GAGCGAGGAGCAACTCCAGGAAATCGAAGGCGGCGCCGCCGCTGCCGAGCAGTCGTGCTGGTTCAACTCCTGCGTTACCAACTCCGCGGAAACCAGCGAGGAAGTTGGGGGCTAAATGACCTGCGAAAGGGGGGTGTGCGCCAGGCGTCGCACCCTCCTTTCACGGTTAAGAACAGTCAATACATTGACAATAAGGTATTTAATTCCACTGAAAAGCATGAAAAAAATCATCATTCCCGACCAGTTGGACCTCAGCAAGGAAACCATTGCCAACCTGAGCGAGGAGCAGCTGCACGAAATTGAAGGCGGCGCGGCCGCCGTCGAGCAGACTTCCTGCTTCTGGACGACCTGCAACACCGCCACCGTCGACGCCCCGCAAGAGGGCGAATAACCGACCTGCATTTATAGCCATTTTCTACTCAAAATGAAGAAGATACCCATCCCCAACCAGCTGGACCTCAGCAAGGAAATTATTGCCAGTCTGAGCGATGAACAGCTCCAGGAAATCGAAGGTGGCAGTGGGCCACCTCCCAACAACATGTCGTGCTGGTACTGCTCCTGCCACGTCAACACCGAGGACGAAACCCTCGCCAACTAACTCCGGGGCCGGACGGCCACTGGCCAGGACATCCCCACCCAAATCAATTCCCCACCTGCGTTATGGAACCTCTGGACTTTTACTTACTGCGGCTGCCGGTGCTTCCCATCAGTGGGTTGCGGGGGCTCCACGCCTGCCGGCAGCCGGCGGAGCTGGCGCAGGCGCTGCACGCGCACTACCAGGCCCCGGCCATTCAGGAGGCCATTTACCTGGCCAGCCCCGAGCTGTACCAGCAGCTGCGCAAATGGCTGGCCCAGCCGGTGGTCTCTCACGCCTCAGCCGATGAGGAGCGGTTGGTGCTTACCCTGTACAAATACCTGCTGCGCATGAGCAGCCGTAGCACGCCTTACGGGCTGTTTGCGGGCTTCAGCACCGGCCAGATTGCCGACGCGCCCACCCAGCTGCGCCTGGCCCCGGCCGGGGTGCGCTACCACAAGCACGCCCGGCTGGATATGAATTCAGTGGCCGAGCTGTGCAAGCAGCTGCTGGCCGACCCCGCGCTGCGCACGCAGCTTACTTTTTTTGCCAATAACAGCCTCTACAAAACGCCTGACGCCTACCGCTACTACGAGTACCAGCTGGGCCACAAGCGGCGCGCCTACCACCTGGTGTCGGTGAAAGCTTCGGCCTACCTAGACCAGGTGCTTGAAGCCGCCGGCCCCGGCGCTACCTACGCCCAGCTGCACACGCTGCTGACCGGCCAGGGGGTAGCGTCGGCTGCCGCCACCAGCTACCTGAGCCGCCTCATCGATGCGCAGCTGCTGCTCTCGGAGCTGGAGCCCACCGTGACGGGCCAGGAGTTTTTTCATTGCCTCGTTGAGAAAGTGGCGGCCCTGGCGCCGGCCCACCCCGGCTTGCCCCAGCTGCTCGATGTGCAGGCCCGGCTGCGCGAGCCCCACGCGGGCACCGCGACCTACCAGGCCGTGCAGGCCGTGCTTAGCGAAAGCTTTCAGGCGGCCACGAGCAAAGACTTAATCCAAACCGACTTGCGCCTAAACCTGACCCACAACGTGCTGGGCACAGGTGCGGTGCAGGTAATTAGCCAGGAATTGGCCAGCCTGGCCGTGCTTTATAAAGAAGCCGTGCCGGCCGACCTGCGCGACTTTACCAAGCGGTTTATGGAGCGCTACGAGGAGCAGGAAGTGCCCTTGCTCGAAGCCCTGGACCACGAAACCGGCCTCGGCTATGGCCCGGGTAGCACCAAAGGCCACCACACGCCCTTCGTGGCCGACGTGCGAGTGCCTGCTGGCAAGGCCACCCCGCCGCAGATGCCCTGGACGGCCTACCGCCAGCTGGTATTTCGCAAATTTCGCGAGGGCCAGGCGCAACGGCAGCCCGTGGCCCTGACCGACGCCGACCTCGCAGCTCTGGCCGGGGGCCAGCCGGCCGCGCTGCCAGCCACGTTCTACGCCCTAGGCAGCCTGGTGGCGGCCTCGCCCCAGGCGCTGGATGCCGGCGACTTTCGGTTTCACCTCATGGCCTGCCACGGGCCGGGAGCGATGAGCCTGCTGGCGCGCTTCGCCCACGCCGACCCCATTCTGGCGGCCAAATTGGTGGCCTGCGGGCAGCGGGAGCAGGAGGCCAGCCCCGAGGCCTTGCTGGCCGAGGTGGTGCACTTGCCCGAAGCCCGCGTGGGCAACATCCTGCAGCGCCCGCAGCTGCGCGCCTACGAAATACCTTTCCTGGGCAACGCCTCGGTGCCGTCCGGCCAGCAGCTGCCCGCCGCCGACCTGCTGCTGTCGGTGCGCCAGGGCCGGCTGGTGCTGCGCTCGAAGCGGCTGAACCAGACCATTGCGCCGCGCCTGACCACGGCCCACAACTACGCCCACGGCCTGCCGCTCTACAAGTTCCTGTGCGACTTGCAGCACCAGCAAGAGGCGTTTTCCATCGTCTGGGACTGGGGCGTGCTGCACGAGGAGGCCCATCTGCCCCGCGTCGAATACAAGCACCTCATCGTGAGCCGCGAGCGGTGGCGACTGGCGGCCACGGCGCAGGCCGAGGCCCAGGCTGCCCGCACGCCCGAAGCCCAGGCCGCGTTCGTGGCCCGCCACGGGCTTCCCCGGCAAGTGGTGCTGGCCGATGGCGACAACGAACTGCTGCTGGACTTTGATTGCCTGCTGGCTCTGCCGCTGCTGGCCCAACGCCTGAAGAAGGGCCCGGCCGTGCTGTTCGAATTCATTCACCGGGCCGCCTCCGCCCTCGTTACCGACGAGCACGAGCAAGGCTACGTCAACGAGGTGCTAATTCCCTTTGCCCGCGCAGCCGTGCCCGTAGCCAGCCGGTTACCAGTGGCCCCGCCGGCCGCCACGGCAGCGCCGCTGCGCCGCTCTTTTGCCCTGGGCAGCGAGTGGACCTACCTGAAAGTGTACTGCGGCGCCAAGTGGGCCGACAAAATTCTGGCCGAATACCTCCGGCCCTGTCTGGCCGAGCTCGAAGCGGAAGGCCTGGTCAGCAAGTGGTTCTTTCTTCGCTACAACGACCCCCGGCCCCACCTGCGCCTACGCCTGCTACACCAGGCTGACCCGGCCGTTATTGCCATTCTGGTGGCCCGGCTGCACGAGGCCCTGGCCCCGCTGCAACAGGCGCGGGTGGTGGCTGCCCTGCAATACGACACCTACCACCGCGAACTGGAGCGCTATGGCGCGGCCACCATGGAGTTGAGCGAAACCGTTTTTTACCACGACAGCCGGGCGGTGATTCGCTTTGTGGACCTACTCGATGGCGGCGAGGCGGGCGAGCAATACCGCTGGCTGTTCGCGGTGCGCGGGGTCGATGCGCTGCTGACCGACTTTGGCTACTCGCTGGCCGACAAGCTGGCCCTGGCCGAACGCAGCCAGCGGAGCTTTTTCCAGGAATTCAACGGCAATGCTGCCCTCACGTACCGCCTCAACGACAAGTACCGCGCCGTGAGCCGCCTGCTGGGCACGTTTCTCGACCCGGCCAACGACCAGGCCGACATCGCCGAGGCCGTGGCCCTTTTCGCGGAGCGCTCGACGGGCCTGCGGGCGGCCTGTCAGGCGCTGGCGGCCACGCCGGGCGCCGGGCGCCGGCTGGTGCCCAGCTACCTGCACATGTTCCTGAACCGCATGTTTCTGGCCAATCAGCGCTTGCACGAGTTGGTGGTGTATCACTACCTCAGCAAGCACTACACCTCGTTGCAGGCCCGCGAGCGCAAGCTGGAACTTATTGAATTGTAAAACTTAACCTAAAATCCCAGTGGAAAACCGTCCGTTGTACTCTGCCGAGATTACCGACATTATCGGCACGCCGCCCCGCTGGATAGTGCGCGCCGGGGGCGGGCTGCTGCTGGCGCTGCTACTGGGTGCCGTGGCCGTGGCCGGCGGCCTTCGCCTGCCCCAGCGCCACGGCTACCCGGTGCTGCTGCGGGGCGCGGTGGCGCCCTACTACCTGCGCCAGACGGCGGAGCAACTCCAGCCAGCCCTCGCCACAGGCCGCGTGGAGCAGGGCCGGTACCTGGCCCGCACTGGCCGGGCCGATACCCCCGGGGCCGTGCGGGCGCCTTTCGCCGGCCGCTTTTTTGCCGCCGGCCTGGCGGCGGCCGCTACCCGGCCTGGCGACACGCTTGGCCTGTTGGTGCCGCTGGCCAACACCTTTCGCTTCAGCGGGCGCATGGCGCTGGAGCAGCTGGCCGGGCTGCGGCAGGCCGGCACCTTTACCATCGAAGTGCCGCTGGCCGGGCGCGCCGACCGGCCCCTGGTGCTGCGCGGCCGGCTAAGCTACCTCGACCCCACCGTGCGGGGCGGCCTGGCCACTTATCAGGGCCATCTCGACAGTCTCTCCAACGTGGCCCTGGCCCGGCAGCTGCCGGCCATCACCCAGCTCACGGGCACGCTGCTGCTCAGCAGTCCGCCGCAAACGGTGCTGCACCGGCTGCTGGGGGTGCGGTAAAAACAGCCGGCGTCTTCCTTTAAATGTCATTCTACCCTCATTTTTTTAAAAAATCAATGCCATGAACTTACTTTTTCAAAGGAGAACCTTCGTTTTTCCGGGCTTGCTGGCGCTGCTGCTGGCCGGTCCCACGGCCGCCCTGGCCCAAAGC
>JAYSZD010000279.1:0-12669 GCA_043738185.1 Hymenobacter sp.
GCAAAGTCGCCCGGCCGTTCAGCCAGGAAGCTGTACGTCGAAACCGAATCCAGCTTAGTGGTAAACTTGCCGTCGGGGCCGCTGGTCAGGGTTTGGCGCTGGTTATTGGGGCCCAGCACGGTTACCTGCGCGCCCGCCACTGGCACGGTGGTTTTGGCTTTGTCGTCGCGTTCGAGCACGGTGCCATCCACGAAGAAAGCTACCAGTTTGGGCGACCTCTTTTTGAATGTGTACAAATCGTCGGAGCCTTTGCCACCGGCCCGGTTCGAGCTGAACAGCCCCATGTCGGCACCCATCGGAACAGGGGCAAAGTCGTCGCCGATGCTGTTTACGTCAGAGCCCAGGTTCGTGACCTTGCCGCCTTTCAGCATGAAGATATCGAGCTTGCCCACGCCCGGCCGGCCATCGGAGGAGAAATACAGCGTGCCATCAGTAGCCACGCCGGGGAAGTTTTCATTGCCGGCGGTATTCACGGTTGCGCCCAGGTTTTCGGCCGGTGAAAACCGCCCGTTCGGGCCCAGTGTGGCCCGGTACAAGTCGGTGCCGCCCAGCCCGTTCTTGCGGCCCGAGGCGAAGTAGAGCGTGGTGCCATCGGGCCCGAAAGTCGGGGAGAAGTCGTCGGCCGTCCGGTCGTTAATGTTGGCCAGGATGGGCTCACTCCACTCGCCGCCCTTGTTGTAGGAAATCCAGAGGTCGACGCTTAGGTAGCCTTTTTTGCTGCCGTCGTTCGAGCGGGCAAACACCATCGTCTTGCCATCGGGGGTATAGGTGGCGCTGGCTTCGTGCTTGTTTTCGGTGTTGAACGGGCCTTCCAGCTTGCGGGCGGTGCCGCCGCTCATCGTGGCCGCGTTGTCGAACTTGATGGCGTAGAGGCTGTTGAAATTCTCGCCATTGCCGAGGTATTTCTTGCCGTCGCGGCCGGAGGTAAACACCAGGTCGCCGGTGCTGGCCACCATCGTGCCGCCAAAGTCGGACGCGGCCGAGTTGAGCGCGTCCACCGGCGCCACGTCGTACTTGTTTTTAATGGCCGCTACTTCTTTGCTGGCCAGCGCATTTTTGCTGTCGGCATCGGCGCGGCCGCCCAAAATGCGGTTGCCGCCGCTACTGGCGTAGGTGGCGAACTGCGCGGCGGCTTCGTCGTACTGGCCGTTGGCCCGCAGTGCCTCGGCGTAGCGGTAGCCAACATCAGCGTTTCGCACCCCGCCCGCCAGCGCGGCTTTGTAAAACGGCTCGGCCTGCTCCACGCGGTTGGAAAGGCGATAAGACTCGCCAATGCGGAAGTTGGCCATGGCCGCGCCCTTGCCCTTGGCCACCTCGGCCTGGTAGAGCGGAATGGCCAGCTCGTACTGGCCGCGGGCAAATTGCTTGTCGGCCTTACTCAGGCTGCCCGTCGCGGCACAGCTGCTTAGCAACGCGGCAGAGCCAGCCGCGGCGCAGACGAACAATAGTTTCCTCATGGATTCGGCGGTAGTAGGGAAAAGGAAGCCGCTGGCAAAGATTTTCACCGGCTTTGTTGGGTTAACAATAATACTACGTTTGGGTAGGATTTACGCCGGCTGCCGGTTTTTCTCGGCCTGCCCGAAGTAGCGCGCCAGCCAGGTTTCGCTGGCCGGGCGGGGCCAGCTGGTGTCCAGCTCAGCCTTGGTTGCCAGCGTGTTGTCGAAGTAAAGCGTATCGGCGGCGAGCGTGCCGCTGGCCACGGCCGCTTTCAATTCGGCGCGCTGAAGTAGCTGCACCGCGCCATTGTGCAGAAAAGCCAGCCGCGACTTATCCAGCAGCTCCACGGTGAGCAGCTGCTCCAGCTGGGCCACAAAACGCACCGAGGCATCGATGGAACAGCCACTGGCACCGGCCAATTCCTGGTCGAGGCCAATTACCAGAAAGCGCTGGTGTAGGAACTCAGCCGAGGCGTGCAGAGTGCGGCCGTGGCTGGTCCAGGCTTCCACAAATCGGGAAAGCACGGGCAGCACGGATACGATTTCCGGGCCCGTAAGCTGCCGGTTGGCTTGGTAAATCCACACCCGGGCTTCGGGCGGTAGCTGGTCAAAAGCAACGTACATAAATCACGGATTTGTCGGATTAACGGCGGATTTTGCGGATTTTGTAGTAGGCCCGGACGCGGAGGCGAAACGGGCCGACGTGGAATCTACGGGCTAACAAAAAAACTGCCTTAAAAATTGCGCCGCCGCCCGGCCAGGTAAACTGGCAGAACGGCGGCGCAAGGTCGCCCACAAAATCCGACCAATCCGCCGTTAATCCGACGAATCCGTGATTTAGGCGTTGATGCCTTCGGCCGAAGCCACCAGCTCGGCCAGGTCGAAGACCTGCACTTTGCTTTCCTGCTCCTTGTTTTTCACGCCGTCGCTCATCATCGTCATGCAGAACGGGCAGCTTACGGCAATGATGCTGCCTTGCAGGTCGTGCTGGCTGGGTGTGCTGGTTTCCGTCTCCACGCCGCCCAGGTTGGCCAGCGCTTCGGCCTTGCCGGCCAGCGTGGCCAAGGCTTCCTCGGTGCGCTCGATGTTGATTTCCTTCTTGCCCGGCTCGGCTTCTTTCCACATCTGGGCGCCGCCCGCGCCGCAGCACAGGCCGTTGGCGCGGCTGCGCTTCATCTCCACCAGGTCGGCGTCGAGAGCGGCTAGTACATCGCGCGGGGCTTCGTAGATGTTGTTGGCGCGGCCCAGGTAGCAGCTGTCGTGGAAGGTGATGCGGCGCCCCTTGAAGCTCTCGCCGCCCGTCACGCCCACCTTGCCCTCGTTGATGAGCTGCTGCAAATACGTGCTGTGGTGAATCACCTCATACTCACCGCCCAGCGCCGGGTATTCGTTCTTGATGGTGTTGAAGCAGTGCGGGCAGGCCGTCACGATTTTCTTGATGCCGTAGCCGTTCAGGGTCGTGATGTTCGTCATGGCCTGCATCTGAAACAGAAACTCGTTGCCGGCGCGCTTGGCGGGGTCGCCGGTGCAGCTTTCTTCCAGGCCCAGCACGGCGTACCTGGTGCCCACATGCTCCAGAATACGCACGAAGGCACGGGTCACGCGCTTGTACCGGTCATCGAAAGCCCCGGCGCAGCCCACCCAGAACAGGATTTCGGGCGACTCGTTGCGGGCCGCCAAATCGGCCATGACGGGAACGTTAATTTGGCGCTTGGTTGCTTCAGGGGTCATGTTACTTACTTTAGAACGTCATGCTGAGCTTGCCGAAGCATCTCGCTCGCGTCGTTGAAGGATTGGGTTGATGACGGCAAGCGAGATGCTTCGGCTGCGCGGACGCAAGATGAAGCATGACCGTCCTTTTTGGCTTATAGTTAGGCCACCGTGGCCACAGTCGATTTCTCAGCCGCGAACAAGTCATCGGCCCAGTTGAAGCGGTCGGAAGGCGAGAAAGCCCACGGCGCGCCGTTGTTTTCAATGTTAGAGAACATGACGTTCAGCGAGTTCGGCGCGGCCGACTCTTCCAGCACCAGGAAGCGGCGCATCTCAATAATGCTTTCCAGCGGGTTGATGTTCACGGGGCAGCTTTCAACGCAGGCGTTGCAGGTGGTGCAGGCCCAAAGCTCCTCGGGCGTCACTTTGCCGCGCAGCAGCGTCGCGTTGGCTAGGTCCGTGACAGGTTCGTGCTTGGCTTCGGCGCCGTATATGTTGGGCCTAAAGATGAGCGGCGACTCGTATTTTTCCTCCATCCGGTCGCGCGTGTCCATGATGATTTTGCGCGGCGAGAGCAGCTTACCCGTCAGGTTGGCGGGGCACACCGAGGTGCAGCGGCCGCACTCCGTGCAGGAATACGCATTCAGCAGGCTGGTCCAGGGTAGGTCTTCCACGTCTTTGGCGCCGAAGGACGTGGGCGCCAGGGCCGAGCCGTCGGGCGCGGTGGGGGCCGGCGGCACCACGTAGCTCGGGTCCATCATGGCCTTCACCTCGTGGGTGATGCTGTCCACGTTGCTAAATTGGCCCTGCGGCACCAGCCGCGAGAACCACACGTTCGGAAACGTGATGATGATGTGGAAATGCTTGGAGCTGGGCAGGTAGTTGAGAAACAGCAAAATACCGACAATATGCGCCCACCAGCCCACGCGCTCCAGGATGTGCAGCGTGCTGGCATTGTCTGAAAACAGGCCCGTGAGCAGGCTGCTGATGGGGAAGGTGCCCGGCAAGTCTTCGCCGCGCAGCTGGTGCAGCTTGAGGTCGGCGGTGTTCATCGTAAACAGGGCGGCCATCAAAACCACCTCGACATAAAGAATAATATTGGCGTCGAGCTTGGGCCAGGCGCGCAGTTCCACGCCGGTGAAGCGGCGCACGGGCGTCGAGCTGTTGCGGCGCCACCAAAAGGCCACCACGGCCAGAATCACCAGCGCACCCAAAATTTCATTGGTGGCCATCAGCACGTCGTACACCGGCCCGAGGAAGCTCAGGAAGCGGTGCGTACCGAAAAGCCCATCCACCACAATTTCGAGCACTTCCACGTTAATCACCAGAAAGCCCACATACACAATGAGGTGGAGCAGGGCGGGGGTGAGACGCTTGAACATCTTCTGCTGGCCAAAAGCCACCAGCAGCGTTTTTTTGAACCGTTCGGCGGCATTGCCGCTCATGTCACGGTCGCGGCCCACGAGAATGTTGGCGCGGACTTTCCGGACTTGCCACGCGAAAAAACCAAATGCGGCTACCAGGAGCAGCAGGAAAATGATGGATTGCAACATGCGGTAAAGGTAAGGAAGCGGGAACGTTTGCGACTGCAATATACTCGGCATGCCGAACACTTTTTCACAAAAGACAACAAGCTCAATACTTTTTTCGCTTCACTTCTTGCGTCATTACTTTGTTTTCGTACCTTTGCGGTCCCCAAAGCGCACTTTGTAGCGGGGAAACGGCAACATAGCTCAGTTGGTAGAGCACAGCACTGAAAATGCTGGTGTCGTTGGTTCGATTCCAACTGTTGCCACGAAAAACGGCCCTAGCATCGCGCTAGGGCCGTTTTTGTTGCTTGGGACAACATCTGGGACAGAAGAGGCCGACCGAACTCAGTAAAGACTCCAAGGGGCTAAAAAATCAGCTAAGCCACACAGATATCCTGCCTTTGCTCTCGCTAGTGAGAATTAGTTGCCAAACACCTCTTTTTAACATCCAGGGTCGTCTCCGTTTCGGGGTCGACCCTTTTTTCTTACTCATTATGGTACTTACGGCCCTCAAACCCGATTTAAGCGGCGCGTGAAGTGCGCAACATTAGGCTTCGCGCCAAGGCTGACCAAAAGGCTCAGCGCCACACCTAACCGCTGGCCGATGCCATCGGGGCGGCCGGGGACGCGGCTACGCAGATGAACGCGCTGCACCAGCTCTACAACGTGGACGTGAGTACCTATACGCAGCTCACGCAGGCGCTGCACGTCAACAGCGGGCAGGAGGTGCTGGTGGACCACCTGGCGCAGAGCACGCCGGGTGAGGAAGTGGTGCTCTCCAACCAGGTGCCGGATGGCAACGGCGGGCTGGAGCTGCCGGCCAACCCGTTGTTTGGCGAGTTGGCGACGGAGACACCGATTCTATCGCCTCCGCAGATTGACCCGAACCAGAGGTAGCGGCAAGCGGCCCCGAAGCAAAAAGCCCCGCTTGCCGCGTGCAAGCGGGGCTTTTTGCTTGGCGCAATGCGTGGGCAACCATGCTGGTGCAATCGGGCGGGCAGGTCACGGCCAAGAGAAGAGGGGGGCACCGTGGCCCGCCGGGGCGCTGGCGGGTGACGCGCCGCGCCAAAAGCCTGGTATATGGGCCGCTGGGCCGCGCAACCGTGGAGAACTATGCGGTAGATTTGGGGTTGTGTTCGGCCGCATTGGCTTTCGCCCTATTCTTTTCCGCTTGTCTGTTTTTTTACCGTTTTGTTGGCTGGATGGCCGGCGCTGGGCCGTGAGTTGGCTGCTGATGGTTATGCTGCTGGGCGGGCTCCCTTCGGCCCACGCTCAGCGCGTGGCGCTGGATGCCAACCTGCGCGGGCTCGTCATCTGGCAGGCCGTGCCCGACCCGGCGGGCTGGCTGTGGCTGGCCACCGACCGCGGCGGCTACCGCTACGACGGCCAGCAGCTGGTGCCGCTGCGCGAATTGGTGCGCCAGGGTCCGGCCCTGCCGGCCGGCTCGATGCGGGCCGTACTGCGCGACGCAAGCGGCCGCATCTGGTGGGGCGGGGCCGCCGGCCTGTGGGCCTTCGCGCCCGCCAGCGGCCGGCTGCGCGCTCTGGCCCTGCCCAACTGTCCGGCCAAGCGCCTGGGCGTGACGGCCCTGGGCTGGCACCGGGGCCGCCTGTGGGTGGGGCGCGACGCCGACCCGTTCTCCGTCTTTAGTTTGGCTCCCGACCAGCCCCGCCAATCCGTTCGCGCCGAGCTGCGCCACGCCGTCGGCTGGGCCACTGGCTTCGCCCCCGACTCGCTGGGGCGCTGGCGGGTGCTGGGGCTGGGGCGGGCCCTGGGCCAGTCGGCCACCGGCGGCTGGCAGCTGCAGCGCTTCGCAGCGCTCTATCACGGGCAGCTACTGCGCCCCGGCCGGGCCACCATGTGGCTGCCGCACAATGCCCACCTACTCGTGCCCGGCACGGCTGGCCAGTGGCAGCTGCGTGCCACCGGCCTCTACCACCTGGCTCCCGGCCGCCCCGCCCAGCCCGTAGAAACCTGGCCCTGGACCGGCACGGATATCATGCCAGTGCTGCGCGTGGTGGAGCTGGACAGCACCTGGTTCTGGTCGGCCGAGGACCAGGTGCTGAGCCTCTCGCTGCGCGGGCTGCGCCCCGGCCAGCGGCCCGTGCTGCATCGCCGCCGCGCCCCCCTGCCTTTCGGCCGCGAAATGGAGCTGGTGCCGCTACCCGACGGCCGCTCGCTGCTGGGCTTTCGTTTCGACGCGCCCGGCGCCGTGCGCGTGGCCCCCGCCGAGCGGCCCGCCGAGCCGCTGCCTACGCGCCCGGCCCAGGCCCTGAGCACGCGGGCGCTGGGTCGTCTGCCCGACGGTCGTCGCTTCGTGAGCAGCTACGAAGGCCTGTGGGTGCAGCCTGCCGACTCGCCGGTCGCTCCGCTGCGCCGACTGGCGACGACTACTCAGGCTGGCGTGTGGTTCGCCACCCTGCCGCTGCCGGGCGGGCGTCTGCTCATCGCCAACGAGCTGGGCCACTTCGACGTGTGGGAGCGGGGCCAGCAGCGCGCCCTGCCCTGGCCGGGCCCCCACCCCGCGCTGGCCGAAACCAACGGGTTGTGTCTGCTGCGCGACCGGGCCGGCCGCTACTGGGGCGGCTCGGTGGCCGGGCTGTTCCTGATTGACCCCGAGCGGGGCGAGGTGCGCCGCTACCGCGAGGCCGACGCGGCCTACCGCCTGCACCAGTGCCGCATCGAGGCCCTGGCCGAGGGGCCGCCCGGCGTGCTCTGGCTGGCCACCGGCCAGGGCCTCTACCGCCTCACCATTGCCACCGGCGCGCTGCAGCGCTACGGCCCCAACGAGCCCGCCCCGCGCCGCCTGCCCACGGCTGACGTGCGCAGCCTGCTGCTCGCCCACCCCGACAGCCTGTGGCTGGGCACCTTCGACCAGGGCTTGCTGCTGCTGCACCCGACGCGGGGCCTGCAGCGCCGGCTGGGCCCGGCCCAGGGACTGCCCAGCGAGTCGGTGGCGTTTCTCACGCGCCTGCCCGCCGACCCGCACGCGCTGTGGCTGGGCACCTACCGCGGACTGGTGCGCTACGTGCCTGCCACCGGCCGGCTGCAGCAGCTGACGGCCGCCGACGGGCTGGCCGCCGAGGAGTGCAACCGCCAGTCGGTGGGGCTGGACGCGCGCACGAACGAGCTGCTGGTGGGCGGCGTGGGTGGGGCCAGTCGGGTGCGGGCCGCGCAGGTGGCGCGCGCGCCCGGCCGCACGCGGCCGGCGCTGCTGCTCGCTTCCGTCACCCAGCATACCGCCGCCACCGGGCGCACCAGCACCCAGTACCCGGCCCCCGGCCAATGGCCGGCCCTGACGATGGCCCCCGGCGATGCCTTCCTGGACGTGCAGGTGGCGCTGGCCGACTACGCCCCCGACGCGCAGGCCCGCTACGCCTTCCGCCTGGTGCCCGCCGGCCAGGCCGCGGCCCGCTGGCTGGGGCTGGGGCGGCGCGGCACGCTGCACCTGCAACAGATAGCCCCCGGCGACTACCGCCTGGAGCTGCGCGGCGAAACCGCCGGCGGCCAGCCCGCCGCAAATTTCGTAGCGCTGCCGCTGACCGTGGCGCAGCCCTGGCTGCGCCGCCCCGGCACCTGGGCCCTGGGCACGCTGCTGCTGGCCGTCGCCGCCGGGGGCGGCGTGTATGGCTGGCAGCGCCAGCGGGCCCGGCGGACGCGGGACGCCCAGCAGCGGCAGGCCGACCGGACGCGGGCCGACCAGCAGCTGCGCGCCCGCCTGGCCGCCGACCTGCACGACGAGGTGGGCAACCTGCTCACCCGCGTGACGCTGCGCGCCGAGCTGGCCCGCGCGCTGCCCGAACCCGCCTTCCTCGACGAGCTGCTGGCCGAAAGCCGGGCCGCCGCGGCCACCGTGCGCGACCTGATTTGGAGCGTGGACACGACCGCCGACACGGCCGGCGCGTTGTCGGACCGGCTGCAGGACTTGCTGGCTCAGAGCGCCACGGCGGCCGGGCGGGCGGCCCACTTTGTCCGTGGCCCGGAGCCGTTTCCGGACACCATCGCCCTGCGCCCCGACGTGCGCCAGCACGTGTACCTGATTGGCCGCGAGGCCCTGACCAATGCCCTCAAGCACGCGCCGGCCGGAGCGGCCCTCGCCCTCACGCTCACCGTGACGGCGGCCGAGCTGGTGCTGGACGTGCGCCAGGACGGGCCGCCGCCCCCGGCCGCGCCCACCTCGCGGGCCGGGCAGGGCCTGCGCAACCTGCACACCCGCGCCGGGCAGCTCGGCGGCACGCTCACGGCCGGCCCCGATGCCGGGGCGGCCGCCGGCTGGCGCGTGCTGCTGCACGTGCCCCGGCCGCTGCGGTGAGTTATTTGAGTTAAGGGTTAAAGGTTAATAGTTAAGGGTTATGGAGGAGGAAAAAACTGTTCTGTACAAGAGCTTTTTGTTTGCTCAGCGGATAGTACGATTGTATAAGCACTTGCTGGCGCATGGACAGCCCCGGTCATTGGCCGACCAGATTCTACGTAGCGGCACTTCCATTGGGGCAAATATGGAAGAGGCGACCGGCGGCTTTTCCCGCCGCGATTTCATTGCCAAATGCAGCATTGCTTACAAAGAAGCCCGCGAAACGCACTACTGGTTGCGGCTACTGCGCGACACCGAATGCCTGGAACTCCCATTGGCCCACTCGCTCCTGGTCGATGCCGAAGAACTGCGCCGAATGCTAAGTGCCATCGTCCGCACCGCCCGGGAAAACTCTTAACCCTTAACTCTTAACTGCAAGAACTCTCTTACAACCTTCCCTGGGCGGCGCGAGCGAGTAGTTCGCCCTTGTTGGCCACGCGCAGCTTGTCGTAGAGGCGTACCACGTAGGTGCGGACGGTGGAGGGGCTCAGGCCCAGCTGCTCGGCCACCTGCTTTTCGGTGTGGCCCGCCACCAGCCCTTCGAGCACCTGCCGCTCCCGCTCGCTGAGCAGGTAGTCTTCCTGCGCGGGCACGGGGGCGAAGTAGGCCAGCATCTTGCGCGCCACCGAGGGGCTCATCACGGCCCCGCCGGCGGCCACGTCGAGCAGGGCCTGGCGGTAGGCGGGCAGGGGAGTGGCGCTTTTCACCACGAAGCCGCGCGCGCCCTGGCGCAGGGCCTGGTAAATGACCTCGGCCGCGTCGTGGGTGGTTTGCACCAGCACCTGCAGCGCGGGGAAGTGCTCCAGCAGCGACGGCAGCGCGTCGAGGCCGCTTTCGCCGGGCAGGCTCAGGTCCAGCAGTAGCAGCTGCGGGGGCAGGCTCAGGGTGAGCTCGCGCCAGAGGGCTTCGATGCTGCCAACTACCACGATGCAGTCGAACTCGGGGCAGGCGCCCAGGTAGCGGTGCAGCAGCTGGCGCACGGTGGCATCGTCCTCGACGATGGCCAGGCGCAGCGGGCCGACGGGGGCCGGCGGCAGGGCCGAGCCCAGGGGCGAGGCGGGAGGAGGCGGGGGAAGCAGCATGGCGGACAGGGAACGAGCGAACGGGAAAACGGCCGGCGGCAACGGCGCGGAACAGCGCCGACCCCACAAAATTCAATGGCCCGAACCGGGGGTACTAACGGCGCGTGTCCCTATTTCTGGGGACAAAACGAAGATTCTTTAAAAGATGCCATCCAAAGCCCGATAAAGGCAGTCTGGAGTACCCAAGCTCCCCAAGCTTTTTCGGAGTTGCACTCCGAAAGCCGCGCCTGTCAGGGGCTTGTAGCCCCCACCCTTGACCAAGGCGCGAGGCGGCGCGACCAAGCGGGGTACAACTCCGCCGCAGGCGCCGCTTTCGGAGTGCAGCTCCGAAAGCGGTCCGACCACCGACCGCCGCCCCCAAAAAATACCCCGGCACTGGGTGCCGGGGTATTTTTTGGGGTTTGGGAAACCGGCGGGGCTACGCCGTGAGCGTGGCGTGGTGGGTGGCCAGGGCCGCCAGCACGGCCGTGTAGAAGGCGCGGTCGCCGGTGGTCAGGGCCGCGTCGACGTCGGCGAGCACGGCGGCCGTGCCGCCGGTGGCGCGGTTGTTACGCAGAATGGTTTTGCGCTGCGACACGAGGGCTTCCACCTTGTCGTCGGCGTCCTGCTTGGCCAGGCCCGTGGCGCGGCGCCCAGCGGCCGAGCCGGGGACGGGGTGGCCCGCACCCAGCGGCGCGGCAGGCAGGGAGGCGGGGAAAATATTTTTGGGAAAAATGAATGTTCTTGAAAAGAGGTCATAGAAAAATAAGATAAATCATATCGATGTCCTCATAAATAGGGACACGCCGGAGTTGCGGCGGCCCTTGCGGGGGCGGAAACTTTGTGGCGTTTCGTCGCGGGTGCGGCGCGATACCAGTCTGCTCATCTTTTTCCATTTTCCCCACTTCTTTTTCTCATGCGAAACCTCTCGCTCTTTTCCACCTCCCCGCCGCTGGTCGCGCCGCAACGCCGGCTCCGGCCGGGCCGCTGGCTGCTGCTGGCGCTGGCCCTGCTGCCTACTCTGGCCGCCCACGCTCAGGTGCCTACCGTCACGCTAACCCCGGGGGCCAATACCATTTCTAATCCGGGTACTTATGTAGTCAACGTGCCCGCCAATACGGCCAGTCTGCAAGTCCAGGGTTGGGGTAGCGGCGGCAGAGGTGGTCTGGCTAGCGGATTGCGGGGCGGCACGGCTGGCGGCGGCGGCGGCGGCGGCGCCTACGCCACCACCACCCTCGCTAACCCGGCCGGGCAGAGCTACCTCCTGACGGTGGGCGGCAATGGCACCGCCAGTACCCTGACCAATACCAGCGGGACCGTCGTGTTGCTACGGGCCGTAGCGGGCCAGCCGGGAGAAGACAACACTGGTATCCCCTCCAATGGGGGCGCGGGCGGCCAGGCAAGCGCGAGCTTTCCGGTGGGCAGCAGCGTAAGCGGCAGTGCCGGCGGTTCCACTACCAACACCATTGGCGGCGCGGGTGGCACGGCGGGTGGCCCCGGCGGCGGGGTAGGGGGCGCCAGTCCCCCCTTCGGAAATAACGGCCTCTCCGGTACAGCCCCCGGCGGCGGCGGCAGCGGCAGCAGCAACGGCGGCCAGATGGGCGGCGCAGGCGGCGCGGGACGTGCGGTGCTGACGGTGACGCTGGCGGCCCCCAACCAGGCCCCCGTTATCGCTAATCAAAGCCGCTCGGTGGCTGAAAACAGCGCCATTGCCACGGCCGTAGGCGCGGCCGTGACGGCCTCCGACCCCGACGCGGGCCAGACGCTGACCTACGCCATCACGGCGGGCAACGCGGCCGGCAAGTTTTTCATCAGCAACGCCGGCCAAATTACCGTGGCCGGGGCGCTCGACTTTGAGACGACTAATTCGTACGCCCTCACGGTGCGGGTGACCGACAACGGCAGCCCCGCCCTGAGCAGCAGCGCCACCGTGACCGTGAGCGTGAGCGACGTGAACGAGGCGCCCACGGCCCTGGCCCTGAGCAACACCACCCTGGCCGAAAACAACGCGCCCAATGCCGTGGTGGGCACGCTCAGCACCACCGACCCCGACGCGGGCAACACCTTCACGTATGCCTTGGAGAGCGAAGTTGCCAGCTTCAGCCTCAGCGGCAACACGCTACGCCTGACGCCCTCGGCCGACTTCGAAGTACGGTCGACTTACCCCGTCTCCATCCGCACCACCGACCAGGGCGGCCGCTCCTTCGTCCAGAATTTCTTCATCGGCATCGAGAACGTGAACGAGGCGCCCACGGCCCTGGCCCTGAGCAGCACCCGCGTGGATGAAAACGTGGCCCCCAACACGCTGGTGGGCACCTTCTCCGTGACGGACCCCGACGATGTGAGCAGCCCGGTCCGGTCGACTCCGACCCCGCGCGTGGCCCGGCCCGTGGGCGGGCCGCAGTACATCTACACCCTGGTGAGCGGCGACGGCAGCACCGACAACGCGGCCTTCGCCATCCCCGACGAAACCGACGAGCTGCGCCTTGTGGCGTCGCCCGACTTTGAAACCAAGCCCAGCTACGCCATCCGCGTGCGGGTGACCGAGTTCGACGGCGTGTTCTTCGAGCAGGCCTTCACCA
>JAYSZD010000280.1:0-1898 GCA_043738185.1 Hymenobacter sp.
GTGGGGTTGGCAACGCGCTCCAAGTCAGGGTAGGGCAGCACACGCAGTACCTGCGGCTGCAGGGCACCCACTGGCAACGGCAGCACCGGGAAGCCCGTGCGCCGATAGTCCGTCCAGGGCTCTACCGCTACGCCGATGTTAGCGACGAACTTCTCCTCAATAATCTGCTGAATGGCGTTGGTACCCGTGAGGGCCGGGCGTGCTGCGATGTAGGTCGCAATGTCGGCAGCTACAACACCAGCTGAGGTCATCGAGGCCGTAATGCCGGCGTTGAACGACGTCTGGGCAAGGGCCAAGTTGTTGGTGCGAGCGTAGTACTCTGCCAGAATGAAATTGTACTCAGCGAAAGTCAGCATCCGAATGGGTGCGGAGCCATCGTAGTCGTTGATGCCCGTACCAGTACGAGTGCCGCGCAGGTAAGTGCCCATGCGCGAGAAGCTGATGTTAGGAGCGCCGGCGGCACCGGTGCCGTTCTGAGCACCTAAGTAGGTGGTACTACCCGCTGGGAAGGGAGTCAGGAAAGTAGTACGGCGGGGGTCGGTTTTCGCGTTCATCAGGTCCACCAGCGTGGTGCTGGGGAAGAACGTGCTGGGGCGCGACTTCTCGAACTGGTCGATGGGGTTGTTCTTGTTAGCCGCGGGCTCAAAGTCGATTTGGAAATTATCCGCGTTGCTGGTCATCACCGGGCCCGCTGCCAGAACGGCAGCGAAGCTCGCATCAGCCGCCTGCGACACCTTGGGGAAGTTGTGCAGGTACAAGCGCAGCTTCAACGTATTAGCGAACTTTTCCCACTTGGCTAAGTCACCGGCATATATCAGGTCGTCGGCAGCTGGTTTGAAAGCCGAGGGTTTCTTCAGGTCCGCAATCCCATCGTTGAGCAGCGCGATGATGCCGGTGTATACCGCAGCCGAAGCGTCATACTTGGGCTGCAGATTCTGGTCGAACTGGAGCGCTTCCGTGAAGGGAATATCGCCGAATGCATCCGTGGTTACGGAATACAGGAACCCCTGCATAATCTTGGCCACGCCCGAGTAGGCAGGGTTGGTGGCTTGTGATTGTACTGCCAGCTTTTGCAAGTCAGCTTGAGCACCGCCATAGATGCCGCCCCGCCAGGCGTTGTTGAGGTCCGTGGCCGTGATATTGTAGCGGTCGTATTCAGCCGTCTGAACGCCCGAGCCGCCCTGCCCGGCGAACTGCTGCGCAATAAGGGCAGAATAGCGGTGCAGGTCAGACCCCATCAGGAAGCCCAGGTGAGCTTGGCCCGCAACGAGAACGTTGGCGGGTGGTGCCTCCAGTACAGCGTTGGGGTTCTGGTTAATATCTAAGAATTTGTCGCACGAGCTCAGGGCAAGCAGGCTTGCTACCAGTGCGAACGAAGTGGTCCGGTTATGAACTTTCATGATATATAAGAAAGTAGAAATTAGAAAGTGAGCCGAAGGGAGCCGCCGTATGTACGCGACTGAGGCAGGGCGTTGAATTCCAACCCTTGTGAGTTACTCTGTCCCTGGGCATTCACTTCGGGGTCAATGTGCGGAATGTTCGGAGCGTAGAGGAATACGTTACGGGCGTTCAGTCCCAGCTCTACACCACCCAGGAAGGTTTTGTCGGTCAGCGTCTTTGGCAATGAATACGTCAGGGCCAACTCGCGCAGGCGAAGCCATGAGCCGTCAAATACCACGTTCTCAGCACGGCCAAAACCATACAGGTCGTCGAAATAGTTCTCGGCCGTAATCTGCACGTTGTTGGGGCGGAAGGTACCGTCGGGCCGGCCGTCAGTGCCACGATTAGCAATTACCCCTTCAATGATGTAGGTTTGGTCACGGTTGCCGGTCTCAACAGCCGCACCTTGGCGACGAACGTCGCTGACGTTACGCGAGATAATGTCGCCACCATACCGG
>JAYSZD010000281.1:0-1896 GCA_043738185.1 Hymenobacter sp.
GGGCCGCGACGTGGAAAGCATGGTGCGCGACCTGGCCGAGCAAAGCGTGAACCGCGTGAAAGCCCGCCGCCAGGAAGCCGTGAAAGCCCAGGCCGCCGACGCCGTCGAAGAGCTGATTCTCGATGCGCTGATTCCCGCCGTGCCCCGCCCGGCCGGGGCCAAACCCGGCCTCGGCTTCGGAGGCAGTGGGGCAGGGGCCGACGACATGCCGCAGTCCGACGCCGAGCTCAACGAGCGCACCCGCGAGCGGTTCCGTCAGAAAATCAAGAACGGCGAGCTCGAAGACCGCCGCATCGAGATACAAGTAGCCCAGACCGGCCCCAGCATCGGCGTGATGGGCGCACCTCCCGGCATGGACGAAAGCACGCTTTCCGGTCTTCAGGACATGTTGGGCAACATGATGCCCAAGAAGACCCGCAAGCGCAAAGTCACCGTGGCCGAAGCCCGCAAGCTTCTCCTCGATGAGGAAGCCGCCAAGCTCATCGACATGGACGAGGTGAAGGACGAAGCCATCCGGCAGTGCGAAAACGCCGGCATCATCTTCATCGACGAAATCGACAAGGTAGCCAGCAGCGGCGGCCGCAACGGCGGCGGCCCCGACGTGAGCCGCCAAGGCGTGCAGCGCGACCTGCTGCCCATCGTGGAAGGCTCGGCCGTGAACACCAAGTACGGCATCGTCAACACCGACCACATTCTGTTCATTGCTGCCGGCGCTTTCCACGTCAGCAAGCCCAGCGACCTCATTCCCGAGCTGCAAGGCCGCTTCCCCATCCGCGTCGAGCTGCAAAGCCTGACCAAAGAAGACTTCTTCCGCATCCTCAAGGACCCCAAAAACGCCCTCACCAAGCAGTACGAAGCGTTGCTCAAGGCCGAAGAAGTAGAGCTGACCTTTGACGACGCGGCGCTGGAACGCATCGCCGAAATCGCCTCGCAGGTCAACGAGGAAGTAGAGAACATCGGCGCCCGGCGCCTGCACACCGTCATGAGCCGCCTGCTCAACGACATTCTGTACGACGTGCCCGACAAGATTGGCCCCAACGCCCGCATCCTCATCACCGCCGACCTCGTAAACGAGCGGCTGAACGAAATGGTGAAGAACCGGGATTTGAGCCAGTATATTTTGTAGCGCAGAAATCGAATAACCGATTTTTAAATTATATGATGTGTCTGGTCCGGCTATTGTTTGTCACGTCCGGCCGACTACGGCCAATTTAAAGGGCAAACTATAGTAGCGCTGACTATGCCTAATGCGCACTTAGTCGGGTACTTGCATGTCTGTTGAAGGAAAAGCGTCAACAAATACCCGGTCAAATCAAAAAGCACAAAAAAGCCCAGTCATTACGACTGGGCTTTTCTGTTAGTTAAAGTTCTGAGATTCTACCTAAGGACGGACAATACTATTGCACAAGTACAGCGGTGAAGAACCGACGCTCAGTATCTCCGCCTCCTGCTGCATCAACTGTCAGCGTGTAGGTATTGTTACCACGCGTAGAAGCCGGAGCCGTGCCCGCGCCAATGGGAACACCATCAGCATCGGCACGCAGGCTATTGGCGGGAATTGTTACCGTTGCCACGCCATTGGTAACCGGAAAACTGCCCAGGTTAACCATTCTGACCGTACCAGTGGTATAGGTCGACAAGATGTTCACTGTGCTGGCACCTACAGCGCCAACCTTCAGCGTTATAGTGCTGCCAACTTTGTAGTCGGCGGTGGTTTTGTCGATGGCATCGTCGAAGACGATGTTGAATTTGGGCCCAATGTTAAAATTAGGCTCTTCTTTTTCGCAGCCAACCAAAGTCACCAGGGTCAGCAGCAAAAACAATAGGTTGAAAGAGATTTTTTTCATAAACAAAAATTAAAAGGGGGAGGGAAAATCCGGAGACGGCAGCTATTGC
>JAYSZD010000282.1:0-12633 GCA_043738185.1 Hymenobacter sp.
AACTACGCCTTGCTGCTGCTCACGCTGCCGGTGCTGGCCTATAGCGGCCGGGAGTTCTACAGCTCGGCCTGGAACGGATTTAAGCACCGCGCCGCCAACATGGACACCCTCATCGCGGTGGGCACCGGGGCGGCGTTTCTGTATAGCCTGGCGGCCACCGTAGTGCCGGGCTTCTTCACTAGCCGCGGGCTCATGCCCGATGTGTACTACGATACCACGGCCACCATCATCGCCCTGATTCTGCTGGGCAAATTGCTGGAGCTGCGCGCTAAAACCCAGACTTCCGCGGCCATGAAAGCCCTGATGGGCTTGCAGGCCAAAACCGCCCGCGTAGTGCGCGTCGATGGCCAGGAAGTAGATGTGCCCATTGAGCAGGTGCAGCTCGACGACCTCGTGGTGGTGCGTCCCGGTGAGAAAGTGGCCACCGACGGCATTATCGAAACCGGCCAATCGGCGCTGGACGAAGCCATGCTCACCGGCGAAAGCCTGCCTGTGGAAAAAAAGGCCGGCGACCCGGTTTTTGGCGCCACCCTCAACAAAACCGGCAGCTTCCGCTTCCGCGTGACCAAAGTGGGCGCCGATACCATTCTCGCCCAGATTGTGAAACTGGTGGAAGACGCCCAGGGCAGCCGCGCGCCCATCCAACGGCTGGCCGACAAGGTGAGCGCCATTTTCGTGCCCACGGTGGTCGTTATCGCCATTCTCACCTTCGTGCTATGGTTTGATTTGGCCCCGCTGGAAACCCGTTTGCCACTGGCTTTGGTCAACTTCGTGGCCGTGCTCATCATCGCCTGCCCTTGTGCGCTGGGACTGGCCACGCCCACGGCCATCATGGTGAGCACCGGCAAAGGCGCCGAGCATGGTGTACTGATTCGCAACGCCGAATCCCTCGAAAAAGCCTACCAGGTAAACACCGTGCTGCTCGACAAAACCGGCACCATCACTCGTGGCCAACCCGCCGTGACTGATTTTGTGGCCGCCGACGGGCAGGATGCCGGCCAGCTGCTGCCACTGGTAGCGGCCGTGGAGCGGCAGTCGGAACACCCGCTGGCCGAAGCTGTGGTGGACTACGCCGCCGCCCGGCCCACGGCAACGCCGCTGACCGCCACCGATTTTCGAGCCGTAGAAGGCAAAGGCGCCACCGCCACCGTGAGCGGCCAAGCCGTGCTCATCGGCAACTTCCGGCTGCTGGCCGAGGCCGGTATCAGCCTGCCAGCGGCGTTGCAACAGCAGGCCGATGCCTTGCTGGCCCAGGCCAAAACCGTGCTTTACATCGCTGTCGATAAGCAGGCCGTGGGCCTCATCGGGGTGGCCGACACCGTGCGCGACACGTCCGCTGCTGCTATCAAAAGGCTGCAAGCCATGGGCTTGGAAGTGGTGATGATGACCGGTGACAACACGCAAACTGCCGCCCAGGTGGCGCAGCAAGTCGGCATCAAGCGCTATTTTGCCGAAGTACTGCCCGCCGACAAGGCCGGCAAGGTGAAGCAGCTGCAGGCTGAGGGCCGCACCGTGGCCATGGTGGGCGACGGCATCAACGACGCGCCGGCCCTGGCCCAGGCCGATATCGGGCTGGCGATGGGCGGCGGCACCGACGTGGCGATGGAAGCCGCCGGCATCACGCTCATGCGCTCCGATTTGCAGGGTGTGGTTACGGCCATCGAGCTGTCGCGCCAAACCATCCGCACCATCAAGCAAAACCTGTTTTTCGCCTTTGTCTACAACACGCTGGGCATTCCGGTGGCGGCTGGGCTGCTCTATCCCTTCTTCGGTATTTTGCTCTCGCCCATGCTGGCAGCCGGGGCCATGGCCCTTAGCTCGGTGTCGGTGCTCACCAATTCGCTGCGGCTCAGAAGCTTCACTCTAATTAAAAATTAAGAATGTTGAATTGAAAATGCGCGTTTTTGCATGCAGCAGCGCCACTGTATTCAGGAGCGGCAGGACTGATTTTTGATTTTTAACTCATCATTTTTAATTCAAAAAATGGATACCCCCGAAATTATTGTGACCCTGACGGGCATGGCCCTGTCCGCTTTCGTTATCTGGTATTTCTTCTTTTCGGCGCGCCAAACGGCCAGCGCGGTTTCCACATCCGGCGGCGTGCAGGAAGTGGCTATTATGGTGAAGGGCGGCTACTCGCCCGATGTGATTGAGGTGGAGCGTGGCAAACCCGTGCAGCTTAGTTTCTACCGCGACGAGGAAAACAGCTGTTCCGAAGAAGTACTGTTCCCGGATTTCAGCATTCGGCGGGAGCTGCCGGCCTTCAAAACCACCTTGGTTGAACTGCTGCCCGACCAGCCCGGCCGGTTTGAGTTTACCTGCGGCATGGGCATGTTGCGCGGCAGTTTGGTGGTCAAATAGCCAGCATCGCGCCCACTTGTTTGGCACCGGCTACCAATGCGCGGCCTCCCGGCGTGGTGGCGCCCGTGGCAAATCCGCTGGAAAATTTCTGCCACCCAAAAGGGAGCGAAGCACGTATCTTTCAGCGAGTCGGTTCCGAATGGTCGGCTTGCTCATCGCTCCTGCTTATGCACCCAACTGTTTCAGCGCCCGCTTCCTTGTCCACTTCAGCCGCTTTGTCGGCGGCTAATGCCTTCCAGGCCCAATTTGACGCCCTGCGCCAGCGGGCGCCGGCCCTGCGGCGCGAAGGCGTGGCCGAGCGTCGCGCCCGCCTGCAAAAGCTGCAGAACTGGCTGCATACCAACCGCCCGGCCATTCACGAGGCCTTGCACCTGGACTTTCGCAAGCCGACCGCCGAAACGGACATGACCGAAATCTGGACTTCGCTGGTCGAGCTCAAGCATACCGCCAAGCACCTGAAAAGCTGGATGGAGCCACGGTCGGTGGGCACGTCGATGGCGCTGCTGGGCACCACTTCCTGGGTGCAGTTCGAGCCCAAAGGGGTTGTGTTGATTATTTCGCCCTGGAATTACCCGTTTTACCTGGCCGTGGGCCCCCTCATTTCGGCCATCGCGGCCGGCAACGCCGTGCTCATCAAGCCGGCGGAGCAGACGCCCGCCACCTCGGCCCTGTTGCAGCGCATGTGCGAGGAGCTGTTTTTGCCCGAGGAAGTGGCCCTTGTTCAGGGCGATAAGGAAGTGGCCACCGAGCTGCTGAAGCTGCCCTGGGACCATATTTTCTTCACCGGCAGTCCCGAAGTGGGCAAGATTGTGATGCGCGCTGCGGCCCAGCACCTCAGCGGCCTCACGCTGGAGCTGGGTGGCAAGAACCCCGCCGTGGTGGACGAAACGGCCGACCTGCGCGACGCCGCCGAGAAAATCGTGTGGGGCAAATTCCTCAACAACGGCCAGACCTGCGTGGCGCCCGACTACCTGCTGGTGCAGGAAAGCGTGCAGCCGGCGCTGCTTCGGGAGCTAACGGCCGCCATTCAGCGGGCCTACAACCCCGATGGGGCCGGCATTCAGCAGTCTGAATCCTTGGCCCGCGTGGTGAACCAGCACCATTTTGCCCGCCTGGCCGGCTTGCTTGAGGATGCCCAGACCCGGGGTGCTACCGTGGCCGCCGGCGGTACCGTCGATGCCGCGCACAACTACATTGAGCCCACCATTCTGACCAACGTGCCGGCCGGCGCCCGGATTCTGGAAGAGGAGATTTTTGGGCCGCTGCTGCCCGTGCTCACCTTCAAAACCCTAACCGAAACGACGGATTATGTCAACGCGCGCCTCAAGCCGCTGGCCCAGTACGTGTTCAGCAGCAACGCCGAAAACCGCCGCTATTTATTGGATAACATCTCGGCCGGCGGCGCGGGCATCAATGAAACGGTGCTGCACTTTGCGCACCCGGAGCTGCCCACCGGCGGTGTGGGCAACTCTGGCCTCGGCAAGGCCCACGGCCACTCCGGCTTCCTGGCGTTCAGCAACGAAAAAGGCGTGATGCGCCAGCGCGTGGGCTTCACCGGCATCAAAGCCATGTACCCGCCCTACACGCCCAAAGTGCGCAAGCTGATTGGCATGCTGGTGAAGTACTTGTAGGGTAGCTCAAGGATTCCGCAGGTTACTTTTTGTCGAATCGGGCATGAAGGGGCATGGCAAATCCGGTGGTCTTACGGGGAGTGGCACTGCTTGTAGGCGGGCTGCTGGTGGCGGGCTGCGCCCAGAATGTGGAGGTAGATTTTGCCCAGCCGTTTCCCGCCCGCGCCGCCGATATGATGGCTTTTCAAGCGCGGTATCAGGCTGTGTATAAGGACGTTGATTCCACTTCGTCCTTGTGTGTGGGCCGCACGGCCGTGTGGCGGCAGGAGCTACGGAGCCGGCAGCAGCCCATCTCGCCGCCGCTGAAACTGCGGGCAGATAGCACGTACCGTAGCGATGAAGGCGTACTGCACTACTTGCAGGTGGTAGGCAAGGATTCGGTACGCGACAGCTGGCTCTGGCAGGATACTATTTTTACCTTGACCGGGGAAGGTGCGGGCCGGCTGCGGCGCTACAAGGGCCGCTACTACCTCAACACCCCAAAAACCGATGCCAGCGGCTGGCGGGTTCAGCGTCTGACAATTGCTAATCGTCAGCTCACCTGGCAAACCTTTGGCCGTGACACGCTGCGCCTGCAGGCGCTGGACCCGGCTACCGTGCGGTACCACCGAAAAAGTGCAACCTCCTACTACCAACTGACCCCGGCGCCGGGGGCACAAACACGGCGCGTAGCGCGCTATGACGGGCTCTGGGATACCGAACAAGAATACGTGCGGCGGCACTGAGGCGCCAGCACGGTTCCCGCTAGGTGGGCGTTTACTGCTGGTTCTGGCGTTGCTGCATCTCGGCGGCCATCTTGCGCTGGTTGGCTTGCAGCTGCTTGAACTTGGTGGGTCCCAGTATCACTTGCAGCTCTTTTTGGGAGCTGATGTTGATGCGTTTCAACTCAGTCATTAGCTCCGGGGACCTGGGTGCGTATTTCGCTTTGGCGGCGTTGGCCTGCTCCACGGTGCCGTTCAGCACGGTGCGCACGCGCTGCGTCTGGTCGGGCGTGAGTTGAAGCTCTGTGGTCATCACATCGGCCAGGTCGCGGGCGGCCGTTTTGGGCGTGGGAGAATCCTCCGTGCGCACGGCTTCGACGACGGGGGCAGCAGCAGGGCGGGAGCGGAACAGAGAGCAGCTGCTCAGGGCCAGCACCGAAGTCAGGCACAGCACGGAAAAACGGGCAAAACGCATAATTCGTCGGAATAAAATGGGTGAGACGAGTACGGAGCGTGCTGCAATTAGGTGCGTTAAGTCAGAAAAAACCGTATTCCACTGCCGTGTTGAGGGGCTGGAAGGGCGCGGCCGTGGGAGAGGCATAAAAGCCAGCGTGGTGCTTCCAGAACCATCATTCAGTACCGTTTCCTTTACCGGCGAAATATCGTGAGAATGGGCAAGCCATCCACCTCAACCGCGTGAACAGGCGTGCCATAAGTGGCTTCGTAGGGCGCAGAATGCCAGCGATAGAGGCCGAAAAAATACTGGGCCTGGTGGTGGGGCACCAATCGAACCCGCGCTTGGTCGGCTGCGGGGAGCAGGAGCAAATTGTTGCCGATAAAATCCTTGCTGTAAAGCGTATCGCTGAGGGCGATGGTCGCCCGCTCGTCGTTCGCCAACACCCACGCCAGGCCCTGAACGGTAGAAATGCCCCAGTAGTCGCGCTCGAACAGCTGCCCGGCCACCGGCCCCGGCAGAAAGCTGAAATATGCGTACTGATGCGGATGGTCGTCCATCTGCCGCCCGGCAGTATGTGCCACACCAGTGGCCAGCAGCGCGCCAGCCAGCTGCCCCAGCCGCCGCCGTGCCGAGCCCGATGCCGCTGCCTGGTAGGCGTGCACCCCCGCCCATAAGCCCCGCACGGCCAGCAGCACAAAGGCCGGATATACAAAGTAGACATGCCGCCACCCATCGTACACCACCGACTGAATAGCCACAATCAACACCAGCGGCCCCACGCACCACGCCCCAAACAACAGGTCGCGCCGGCCCGCCGTGCGCCGCAGAAAGGCCATCGGCCGCCGGAAAAAGCCCTGCAGCACCGCGCCGGCCCCGCCCAAAAAAAGCAGGCTGTACACTACCGGCGTCGTCACCAGCAGCCACACCGACAGGTAGTGCCAGGGCAGGCGCTGGCAGGATTCCATCTGGCCCAGGTAGAATACCTGCATGGTTTGGCGGTAGCGCCGGTAGCTGCCGAAACACTCCCAGAGCCGTTGCATCGGGGCTTCCCACAGATACGGCCAGAACAGCACTACCAAAGGACCTGTTGCTGCCGAATAAAGAGCCAGTGTGCGCACCAGGGCCAGCCGCCGTATCGGGCGCGCCCACCATTCCAGTGCGCCAAAGCCCAGCGTGAGCACCGGCAGCAGCAACCCCATAATGCGGACATTAGTGGCCAGAGCCGTCACCAGCGCATGTACCACGGCTCGTCCCGCCGTGGGGCGCCGCAGAAGCCGCGTGAGGGTGTAGCCGCCCAACGCGAACAGGTTCATGAACACCAAATCCTTGTAGTTATAGAAGGCCTCGGCGAAGATGCGCGGCGACAGCACCAGGATTCCGGCTGCTACCAGCCCCCATTTCCAGCTAGCGAATCGGGTCGAAGCCAGGCGGAATACGGCCCAGGTTCCGAGCACAAAAGAGCCGAACACAAGGAAATGCCGCAGCCAATAGGCGCGTTGTAAATCATGGCGCGAAAAAATGGCTTCCATCACCGCCATGGGCAGTTGAAAGGCCACGCCGTGGTCGGCGTCGCGGTAGGTGCGCAACACGGGCCAGCCGGTCAGGTAAGGGCTTTGGGGCACGCAGGGCGCCAGGCGCTGGGCCACGTACTGCAGGCTGACGTAGCCGGCCTCCCGCTCGGCGGGCTCGTCCCAACTCATGCCGTAGTCGCGGGTGAGCAGCAGCCCCAGCAGCAGTAATCCCCCAAAAAACAGCATTACAGCTAGCTTGCGCGCCGTGAACCAGGGTTTAAGTTGTTGCATGGAGGCCCGGAATTTGGGCCAAAGGTACTGCGCGGCCGAAGCGGCCGTCCCCGGTTTTCAGGCCCTGGGCCGTGAAGTGGGCCAGCGCCATGATAGTGAGCATGGGATTGACGCCGCTGCAGGCCGGAAACGCCGAGCCGTCGGCCACGAAAAGCCCTTGCACTTCCACGGTTTCGCCGTTGAGCTTGAGCGGGTGGGTGGCGGCGTTGCCGCCCATGCGGCAGGTGCTCATCTGGTGGGCGCTGTAGAGACCAAACTGGTTGGGCTTCCAGCCCAGGTGCGGCAGCTTGTCGAGCAGCTCCGGGTTTTGCAGCATGCCATCCTGAGCGTGCAGGGTGGGCAGCGTGCCGTGGGGCAGGTACACCTGGCTGGCGCCGGCCGCCACGTGAATCTGGGCCGCCGCGCGCACTCCTTCCAGCATATGGGCGCGGTCGAAGTCCGATAGCGTGTAGTCAATCAGGGCGGCGCCGTGCTTGTCGAGGCTCACGCGGCCGCCGTCGCGGTCCCGGGTGAGCACAATGAACGAGCCCAGGTGGCTGGCGTCGCGCAGCAGCTCGTGGTGCTGCCGGCCCGAGAGCCAGGGCAGCACCATGCTCAGCAGGCCGGGGTGGGTGGGCGGCGTTTCGAGCTTGGCGCCAAAGTTGGTGCCGTGCAGCATGGTGAAGTTGTCGTTCACCACGCTCATGCTCGGGCCGTGCCAGGAGTTCATGGGGTGCGGGTAGCGGGCGCCCACCACCACGGTGGGGTGCAGGTGCAAGTGGTGGCCCAGGTGCGGGTGTTTCAGGCCGGAGCGCAGCAGTAGGGCAGGCGTCTGAATGGCGCCGCCGGCCACCACCACGCGCCGGGCCCGCACCGTGATGCGCACCGCGCGGCCGTCTTCGGTAGTGTGCGCGGCTTCGGCCCCGGTGGCGCGGCCGTCGGCGATGGTCACGCGGTCCACTTTGGTGTCGGCCAGAATGCGGGCGCCGTGCTCAAAAGCCGTGAGCAAATACGTATTCAAGGTGCCTTGCTTGATGCCGTAGGCATCGCCGAGGGTGGTGTAGCCCAGGCTCCGAAAGTGGCTGTCGGAGTCGGTGAGGCCTTTTTCGTTGCGCGGAATCAGCTTCACTTCCTGGCCCAGCTTGGTCGAGCCGTCCCACAGGGCCTGGTTCTGGCCGTTGTGGCGGGCGTAGTTGGTGTTCACGGCTATGGTGCGGGCCACGGCGTTGATACTTTCCTTGAATTCGGGGGTGGTGAAATGAGGCGCGTCGTGCTCGCGGGCCCATTCCTGCAGCACGTAATCGGGAGTGCGAAAGGCGCCGGCCCAGTTCACGGTGGTGCCGCCGCCCAGGCAGGAGCCGGCCAGAATGCCAACGCTGCCGTCTTGGGTGCTCAGGGCGCCTTTGGCATCATAAAGCTTGCCCAGCATGTCCACTTCGCGCTGGGTGAAGTCGCAGCCGTGGCAGTAGGGCCCTTTTTCCAGCACCAGCACGTCGTAGCCGGCCTGGGCCAGCTCGCCGGCCACCACGCCGCCACCCGCGCCGCTTCCAATCACCAGCACGTCGCAGTCGTACACCGTGTCCTGTTGGGGCCGCAGGGTGGCAATGGGCTTGGGCGTGTCCACGGGTATTTCGTCGGGGCCGGGGTAGCCCAGGCGGCCCCAGGAGGCGGGCACCTCAGTCATGCTGCCGCCGTAGTAGAGCAGCGTGCAGAGCTTGCGCACCGCCTGAAAGCCCTTGCGCAGCTGCGGCACGTTGGAAGTGGCCCAGCTTTGCAGCAGCTGCTCGCGCTGCTCGGGCTCCAGCTTGCGAAACGGTTTCAGCGGCCCAAACCAGGTAAGCCCCAGAATGGGCTTCTGGAGCAGGTCGAGCAGCTGGCCAAACTCCGCCTGCGCGCCCAGCGGCTGCTCCTGAATGGCGGCTTCCAGCTTTTCCAGGTTCACACCCAGCGAGCCGGCCGGGCTGCCATCAGGCAGTGCCGGGATTAGGGTGTCGGCAATGGCGTGGAGAACGGCAGAGCGGTCGGGGGTAAGCGTGAACATAAGGCAGGGATTTTGAGGGCTAAAAGGTAGCGATTTTTCCGCAAAGTGTTAGGCGTGCCGAGTAGTTTTGGGGCAGGACAAATGCGGAGGTGCCTGCCGTTGCCTGTCAGCCTGAGCGCAGCGAAGGAGGACAGGATAGATTACAACCAGCCCCCGACCTTTGCGCTCCGTTACCTCGCTGAAATTCCATGCCTTCCCTCATCAAAACGCCCGAAACCACTCACCGCGTCTACTTTCAGGATTGCGACATGCTGGGGCACCTCAATAATTCCCGCTACCTCGACTACTTCCTCAACGCTCGGGAAGACCACACCACGGCGCATTATTCGCTGAACATGGGCGAGCTGGCCCGCGAGCAAAGTGCGGCCTGGGTGGTCACCAAGCACCACATCAGCTACCTGAAGCCGGCGCGGCAGGGCACGGAAGTGCGCATTTCCAGCCAGCTCATTCATTTCGACAATTCCAACCTGGTGCTGGAAATGCAGATGCGCGACGAAACCGGTACGCGCCTGCTGGCCCTGCTGTGGTCGGAGCTCACCTTTGTGACCATGCCCGTCGGCACCCGCACCGACCACGCCAACGCCATGATGGACCTGCTGGAGCAGCTCGACGTGGACGCGGTGGACTACGACCCCGACGGGTTTGACGAGCGGGTGAAGGCCGTGCGCCAGGAGCTCAAGGCGCTGCGGCGTGAAGCGTAGCTTGTCAATTATGGTTTGTTTTTGCCCGGTGTTTTCAAGCTGTTTTGCTCTGGGTATTTATTTGTAAATCAGGATGATTTGCTTCTATAAGGCTGCGCTGCAGCTGTAGCAGCCGGCAGGCGGGCGTCCCAGTAGCTGGCGCCCATCGTCAGGCTGGCAATCCGCTGCCGCGTAATGGTCGTAACTTTCGCTGGGCAGTGCGGCATTGGGTTTCTACTGGCCGTAGGGGCAGTTGAAACCTATTCGGTGGCACGGCCCTGGAAACCATTCGCTCGGTCTCGCGCTTACCAGCGCATTCCCAATCTTTTCGACTTCCTCTCTCATGGAGCAACACATTCAGCAGCAGGTGCAGGACTACTACGGCCGCGAGCTGCACACCAGCCAGGACCTGAAAACCAACGCCTGCTGCACCGACGATATTCCTACCGCCCACAAGCGCATTCTGGCTACGCTGGAGTCGGAAGTACTGGAGAAGTACTACGGTTGCGGCGTGTGCGTACCCTCGGCCGTGGAAGGCCTCACGGTACTCGACCTGGGCTCGGGCTCGGGCCGCGACGTGTATTTGCTCTCGAAACTGGTGGGCGAGCAGGGCCACGTAATCGGGGTGGATATGACGGAGCAGCAGCTGGCCGTGGCCAACCGCAACATTGCCGCCCACACCACCAAATTCGGCTACGCCAAGCCCAACGTGGAGTTCCGCCACGGCTACATTGAGGACCTGGCCGCTGCCGGCATTGAGGACAACAGCGTGGACCTGGTGGTGAGCAACTGCGTGCTGAACCTGAGCACCGACAAAGCCGCCACCTACCGCGAAATTTTCCGGGTGCTGAAGCCCGGCGGCGAGCTGTTCATTGCCGACGTGTTTGCCGACCGCCGCATTCCCGAAACCCTGCGCCAGGACCCGGTGCTGTACGGCGAGTGCCTGAGCGGCGCCCTCTACACCGAAGACTTCCGCCGCCTGCTACGCGAGCTGGGCGTGAACGACTACCGCCTCATGAGCCAGCGCCGCCTCACCATCGACAACGAGGAAATCGAGCGCAAGGTGGGCAACATCAAGTTTTACTCGCTCACGGTGCGGGCTTTTAAGCTGGCCCTGGAAGACCAGTGCGAGGACTACGGCCAGGTGGCCACCTACCTCGGCACTCTGCCCGACGAGCCTAACGGCTTCACCCTCGACGACCATCACCACTTCGAAACCGGCCGCCCCATGCTGGTATGCGGCAATACTGCCGATATGCTGGCCCTCACCCGTTTCGGCGCCCACTTCCGCCTCGACGGGGCCAAGGACCGGCACTTCGGCTTGTTCCCCTGCGGGCCGGTGGCCGCCTCTACCAGTTCCTCCTCCGACGACACCACCGGCAGCTGCTGCTAAGCTGGCCGCGGCCGGCGGCACGCTGTTGCTGCGCTTCTAACTTTTTCTCTTCCCGAGACCATGATTAAGTCCCTCAAGGCCACCGGTAACCAACTGGCCGACTCTGCCTTCCAGCTCACCGTGCTCAGCCGGGAAGTGGCCGATACGCAACACCAGCCGCGCTTTCACGAGCAGCTGCGCGGGATTGGGTTTTTCCCGCTGCGGCCGGTGGCGCCTGCCGTCATGCAAATCAACGTGGGCAAAATGTGCAACCAGGTGTGTACCCATTGCCACGTAGATGCCGGCCCCGACCGCAAGGAAATCATGACCCGCGCTACGATGCAGCTCTGCCTCGACGCGCTGGCCCAGACCGACATTGCTACGGTGGACCTCACCGGCGGCGCCCCGGAAATGAACCCCGACTTCCGGTGGTTTGTGGAGCAAATCAGCCGGCTGGGCCGCAAGGTGCTGGTGCGCTGCAACCTCACCATCATCGTGGCCAACAAAAAGTACCACGACCTGCCCGAGTTCTTCAAGCTGCACGGCGTGGAAGTGGTGAGCTCCCTACCGTGCTACACCGCCGAAAATACCGACAAGCAGCGCGGCGACGGCGTGTTTGAGGATTCCATCAAAGCGCTGAAAATGCTCAACGCCGTGGGCTACGGCCAGGAGGGCTCGGGCTTGGTGCTAAACCTGGTGTTCAACCCCGGTGGTGCGTCGCTGCCCGGCCCGCAAGCCGGCTTGCAGGCCGACTACAAGCGGGCCTTGTTTCAGGACTTCGGCATTGTTTTCAACAAGCTCTATGCCATCACCAACCTCCCCGTGAGCCGCTACCTCGACTATCTGATTGAGTCGGGCCAATACGCGGGCTACATGGAAAAGCTGGTGAATGCCTTCAACCCGGCGGCGGCGGCCAGCGTGATGTGCCGCGACACCATCTCCGTGAGCTGGGACGGTGGCCTCTACGACTGCGACTTCAACCAGATGCTGGACCTGCACGTGGCCAGCCCCGTGCGCCACCTCCGCGACTTCGACGCCGCTGCCCTCGGGGAGCGCGCCATTGTGGTGAACCAGCATTGCTACGGCTGCACGGCGGGCGCCGGCTCCAGTTGCGGCGGCACCGTGGTGTAAGCCTGCCGATATAAGTCTAAAAAGGCCGACCAGCGTGGGGCTTTTTAGATTTATGGCGGTGTTCAGAGCGTTGGTTTCACCGATAGGAGAAATAGTTTTCTTACGGGGCGTTGTGCGGGGAACGCCGGGGCCGGCGCGGCGCTTAGCGCTGCGTCCAGGTGTTGTCTGGCTCGGTGGCGTCCATGAAAACGCCCTGCTGTAAAGTCACGGACTTCACGGCTTTGGGCACGCTGATGGTGGCTTGCTTCTGGTTGGCCTGCCAGATAGCGGGCGACTGGTGCAGGGTGGCTTTGGTGCCATCGGTGTACTCCACGGCCACATCAAAGGGAATGGCGAAGCCGCCGATGTTTTGCACCGTGACGGTGCTGCCGCTGGCCGTTACGGCCAAATCAATGTAATTATTGGTGAAAAACCAGTTCTGGAAAAACCAGTTCAGGTTCTGGCCCGAGGTGGTGCTGAAGGAGTTGAAATAATCCCA
>JAYSZD010000283.1:0-4607 GCA_043738185.1 Hymenobacter sp.
TAACTTCGAAAGAGCAGTGGGGCCGGGCGGCGTATCACGCCGCAGCAGGCGCGGCTTTCAGAATAATAACTCCGAAAGCGCAGGGTGCTGCCGGTTCCCATCCCGCAATATGACAATGTGCTTATCTTGTAGCACCTGAATGCCGATACTGCATTTGAGAACGCCATTTCTTCACATCTTTCTCTTCTTTTTTTCATGAAAAAACGTTTCCCCTCCTCCATTGCCAAACGCGCCGCCGGCTACGGCCGGCGTGCCGCCCTGCTACTGGCCCTGAGCGGGCTGGCGGCGGCGGCCTATGCCCAACCCACGTTCAGCCCGGCGGTGGGATACGGCACGGCCGGCAACAGCCAGGGCATTGCCACCGCCGACTTTAACGGCGACGGACGGCCCGACCTGGCCACGGCCAACTCCGCCGACAACACGGTGACGGTGCTGCTGGCCGCTGGGGCTGCTGGTACGTTTGCGGCGCCTGTTACGTACGCCACCAACGGCGGCGGGGGCAACTTCGTGGTCACCATCGGGGCGGGCGACGTGAATGGGGACGGCCGGCCGGACCTGGTCACCATCAACCAGACGCCCGGCACGGTGGCGGTATTCCTGAACTCGGCCGCTACTCCAGGTACCTTCTTGCCGGCGGTAACCTATGCCAGCGGGGGAACAACTTCACGGGGCGTCGCCCTGGGCGATGTGAACGGCGACGACCGTCTGGATATCGTGACCACCAGCCTAAGCAACAACTCGGTTGGGGTGCTGCTGAACTCGGCCGTGACGCCCGGCACGTTTGCCGCGGCCGTGACCTATCCGTGCGGAGGCATCTTCCCCGACGAGGTGGTCGTAGGCGACCTCAACGGCGACGGGCGACCTGATATTGCCACTGTAAACCGCAACAGCGGCACGGTGAGCGTGTTGCTGAACGTGGCGGCCACGCCCGGCACCTTCGGGGGCGCGGCTACCTACCCCAGCGGCGGCACTTTGCCGAGCGGTATCGCCCTGGGCGATTTAGACGGCGACGGCCGACCCGATATTGCCGTGGCGAATAGTGGCAGCAACCAGATTGGGGTGCTGCTGAACTCGACCGCGACACCGGGCACCTTCCCCACCACCAGCGCCTATTCGAGTGTGAACAGTGGGCCGACGGGGGTTGCCATCGGCGACCTGGATGACGATGGCCGGCCCGAAATTGTGTCGCAGCAGTTCAGTAACAACGGCGGCGGCACCACCATCACCGTGCTGGTGAACTCGGCCGCCACCCCCGGCACGTTTCCGGCGGCGGGCACCACCTACGCCAGCGGGGGCAACGGCCCGATTCACGCCGTGGTGCGCGACCTGAACGGCGACGGCCGGGCCGATATTGCCGCTACCAACCTCGTTTCGCAGAACGTGGGCGTGCTGCTGAACACCACGACGTTTTCGGCCCCCACCCTCACCAGCCTCAGCCCCACGAGCGGGGCGGTGGGCGCCAGCGTCACCCTCACCGGCACCAACCTGAACAGCGCCATCAGCGTGAGCTTCAACGGCACCAACGCGCCGGGCTTTGTGGTGAACTCGGCCACCAGCATTACCGTGAACGTGCCCACCGGCGCCACCAGCGGCAACGTGACCGTGACCACGGCCGGCGGCACCAGCAACGGCGTGGCCTTCGAAGTGGTGCGGGATTTGGTGGTGATGGATGGCCAGGAAGTGTACGCCAATGGCTCCTACCGCAACGTGACGGTGCAAAGCGGCGGCAGCCTCTACCTCGACGGCGACCTGAGCGTGACCGGCGCCCTGCTGGTGCAGGACGGCGGCACGCTGGGCACCGAAACCCACACGGTGAGCGGCGCGGGCAGCTTCGCGCTGGAAGGCAGCGCCCGGTTTTTCATCAGCAATGCGGGCGGCATCACGCCCAGCCCGGTGCTAAGCGGCGACATTCAGCTGACCGGCCCGCGCACCTATTCGGTCGCGGCCAGCTACATCTACGTGGGCCGCACGGCCCAGGCCACCGGCGCGGGCCTGCCCGCCGAGGTGCGGGAGCTGCAAAGCGGCAACGACAACGACGTGACCCTGACCAACCCCGTAGGCATTCGCCGGGTGCTGAGCGTATACGGCAACGGCCACCTGCGCTTCGCCGATGGCGCCGTGACCCTGCTCTCCGATGCCACGGGCACGGCCAGCGTGAACTACGGCTTTTCGAGCTACCCCGGCGTGTTCACGGTGCAGCGCTACGTGAGCGGCGACCTCACGGCCGGCCCCGCCTACCGCCACCTCGGCGCCCCGGTGCAGGACGCCGCCGTCAGCCAGCTCAGCAACGGCTCGGGCTTTGCGCCGGTGGTGAACAACGCCTACAACTCGGCCGTGGCCGCCCGCCGCGTGCAGCCCTTCCCCACGGTGTTTGGCTACGACGAAACCCGCCTGCGCCCGGCCGCCAACGGCGGCAGCCGGGCCACGGATTTTGCCAGCGCGTTTGATAAGGGCTTCTTCTCGCCGGCCGCGCTGAGCGAGGTGCTGGAGCCCGGCCAGGGCTACGCCGTGCACCTGTCCGCCAACCGCACCCTCACCTTCACCGGGCCCCTCAGCACCGCCGACATCACCGTGCCCCTGACCCGCACCAACGACGAAGCCAGCGCCGGCTGGAACCTGGTGGGCAACCCCTTCGCCGCCTCCTTCGACCTGCGCGACCTGGCCAACACCCCGAACGTGGACAACGCCAAGTACGTGTTTGAAGCCACCGGCCCCTACGTCGGGCAGTACCGCGTGTTCCTGCCCGGCCAGGGCGAAGGCCCCGGCATCGGCGAGCCGCTGGTGGCGTTGGGCCAGGCCTTTTTCACCCGCGTGAGCGAAGCCGGCACCCCCGCCAGCCTGCGGCTCTCGCCCTTCGCTACGAGCGTGGGCGACAATACGGTGTTCCACCGCACCGCCCCCGAAACCCGCCCCCTGCTGGCCCTCACCCTGAGCAACGCCGCCGGTACCCTGCGCGACCTTACCACGCTCTACCAGGATGCCGCGGCCACCCCCGGCCTCGACAGCCGCTACGACGCCGTGAAGCTCTCGAACGTAACGGGCCTGAACCTGAGCCAGCAGGCCGCCGGCCAGCAGCTGGCCATCAACGGCCTGCCCGCCTTCACCGCGGCTACCGTGGTGCCCCTGACCGTGCAAGTGCCCGCCGCCGGCACCTACGCCCTGCAAGTAGCCCGCCTGCTGAACCTGCCCGCCGGCACCACGGCCACCCTGGTGGACCACGCCACCGGTACCAGCCGCGACCTGGCCACCCTACCCGCCGCCGGCTACACCTTCGCCACCACCAAGGGCGAGGTGCTGACCGGCCGCTTCGTACTCAACCTGCGCAGCGCCGTGGCGCTGGCCACTACCACGGCCAGCCTGAATGCTGCCAGCCTCGGCCTGGCGCCCAACCCGGCCCACGGCCGCACCACGGTGCTCGTGCCGGCCGTGGCCGGGGCCACCCGCGCCACCCTCACCCTGAGCGATGCCCTGGGCCGCGCCGTGCGCACGGTATCGGCCGCGCTGCCCGCCGCCGGGCTGCGCCAGGAGCTGAACCTGGAAGGCCTCGCGCCCGGCGTGTACCTGTTGCAGGTGCAGGCCGGCACCGAGCGGGCCAGCCGCCGCCTGCTGGTGAACTAAGGTCAATTCGGCCCGGCTCCCTGCGTGGGGCCGGACCGGTTGGCCGGTTATTACTCAAGGCCCCCGTCACGTGATTGTGACGGGGGCTTTTTGTGTTGATGGTGTTCCGGGCTGGCCGGGCGGTGCAGGATGCCTGGCCGTACTTTTGCCGGACTTATGACGCGCTACTTCCTTCATCTGGCCTACGACGGCACCAACTACCACGGCTGGCAGGTGCAGCCCAACACGCTCACCGTACAGGCCGAGGTAGACCGCTGCCTCTCGCAGGTGCTGCGCCAGCCCATTCACTGCCTGGGCAGCGGCCGCACCGATACGGGCGTGCACGCCAGCCACCAGGTAGCCCACTTCGATGCCGACCTGCCCGATACGCTGACGCTGGAAGTGCTGCTCTACCGCCTGCGCCGCGCCCTGCCCGCGGATATTGGCGCCCTGCGCCTGCACCCCGTGGCCCACCATGCCCACGCCCGGTTCTCGGCCGAGGAGCGCACCTACGCGTATTTCGTGGTGACCGAGCCCAACCCCTTCCGCCGCGACCAGGCCCTGTACGTGGACCGCCCGCTCGACGTAGCGGCCATGAACGAGGCGGCCGGCTACCTGGTGGGCCAGTTCGATTTCACCACTTTCTCGAAGGTAAAGGGCGGCGAAAACCACTATGTGTGCTACTGCACGGCCGCCGGCTGGCACCCCGCGCCGGGCGGCTGGGTGTTCCGCATCCGGGCCAACCGTTTTGTACGGGGCATGGTGCGGCTGGTGGTGGGCACCCTGCTCGACGTGGGCCGGGGCAAGCTCACCCCGCGCCAGTTTCAGGCGCTGCTCTGGGCCCAGCGGCGCGTGGACGCGGGCGGCGCGGCCCCGGCCCTGGGCCTGTTCCTAAGCCGGGTAGAGTACGAGGACGGCATTGTGCCGGAGGAGCAGTGAGCAATTGGTGTTACGTAGCGCTTTCGCTGAAGTGCCGCCAGCGGTGTAGCGCGAACTTTGTAGTTCGCGCT
>JAYSZD010000284.1:0-12597 GCA_043738185.1 Hymenobacter sp.
TTCGAGACTTGCAGCAGGGTATTCTGGTAGCCAATGCTGAATTCAGTTCCGCCATCAACCTTAATGGCATACCGGCCGGACCGTGCTTTGGCCTTCGTCAGTGACGGCGAAACCACGCCCCAGCCTTCCACGGCCTCAAAGTCGTTGCGCGCCACCAAGTTGGCAGGCACAGCCTCTTCTTTGGTAGATGAAGAACACGCGGCGGCTCCTGCAAGCAGGACGCTGCCCGCCACCAGGCGGATGAATTGGCGGTTGGCCAAAGCCAGTAAGGAAAGGGACATTAATTAAAATCGAGAAGAAGGTAAGAAGCGCGATAAAGCCAAAATTAAGGCATTTCTCATTAACCACCACCCGTTCGGAAGACCGTTTCCGCATTCCCACAACAGCCCGCCAGGAATGTACGAGTCCCTCCGGCCACGCGGTGCGGCAGCACGGTAAGAAACTTCGTGACGTCAGTAAAGTAAGTAACTCATGCTACGCAGTCTCGTCTTTCGGGTGTGCGCCCGGCATAAATGAGGTGCACACCCGAAAGACGAGGCTGCGTAGCATCATCAAGCAACAAGCCATTGGCCCATTACTTAATCGGCTGGCCGGATACTATTCCTCGTCGGGCATGGAGACGACAGGCAGCGCCAGCCATTCAGCGGTGAGCTCAGTAATGGCTGGTCGGCCCAACTGGTACACCGCCTGGATAATCTGCCGGTTGCCGATGCGCAGGCGCAGGCGGTAGGCGCCGGGCGCTAGGTCGGGCCAGGCCAGCTCCCAGCCGGCTGCCGGTAGTTGCTGCCCGCCGCGCACGGGCTGCCCGTACACGTCGAGTAGCGTCCAGCTCAGGTCCGAGCGGCCACTATCGGGCGAGGCCACCCAATGCCGGGGCGAATCGGCCTGGTTGAAGGCCACCAGCGGCGCCCGCCAGCGGCCCTGGACGGGCAGCGGCAGCGTGTTGAAATCGGGCGGGTTGCGGTTGGTGTGCAGCAGCAGCCGGGGCCGTTCGTGCGGCGGGGTGTGCACGCGCCAACGCATGTCGGGGCGGGTGGCACCGCGCACGCCGTCGGGGCTGCGTGGGCCCAGGTACTCGCCGGCGGCTGGCGCCACGGGCCTGACTGGCGCCAGGAGCGGGGACTGACGCGCCTTGTATACCCGGATGTAGTCGATGTCGAAGGATGCGGCCGGGGCGCTGGCCCAGTTGAACATCGCCAGGTTGGCAATCAGCTCCAGCGAGCAGCCCAGCGGGAGCAGGCGGGTTTCGCGCCGGATGGCGATGCCGTCGAAATAATACACCAGCTCCTGCGGCTGCCAGCTCAGGGCCAGCGTGTGAAAATCGTCGGTGAGGCGGCCGGCCCCCACCCAGAAAAAAAAACTCTGGGAAGCCTCCGCGGGGCCGGGGCGCCAGAACTCGTGGGGCGCGTGAATGACGTTGTTCGATAGTAAATCTCCCCCGCCGGCTTCAAAAATATCCACTTCATCGGGGACGCCGTAGAGCCAGAAGGCCGGAAAGGAATTGGGGGTGTTGGGCATCCGGCAGCGAATCTCAAATAGCCCGTAGGTGAAGCCCGACCGTTCGCCGCAAGCCGGCAGGGCCGCAGAATCCGGTCCGGGCCGGCTAAAGAGCATGCCGGACTCATAGGCCAGCCGGCGGCCCGGTCCCCGACCCGTGTGGTACGTGCGTGGCGTGTCCAGGCGTTGGGCCCGCAGGTGCAGCACACCCGCCGTATCAACGCTAACCTGCTGCCCAAGATAGTACTGGCCTTCGTAGCCGCCCAGGTTGCGGCCCCACGGATAGGCAAACTGCCACTTGTCGGTGACCACGCTGCTGTCGCCGGCCCGGTCGAACTCGCTGTGCCAGTACAGGCGCCAATCGGCGTGCCGGAGCGTATCGGCCAGGTTCTGGCCGTGCCCCACAGCCGCGGTGCAAAGGCCCCAAAGAAAAATCAGCCCGCGAAATCCTTTTATCATGACCTGCCCCGGCACGGAAACGTGACGAATGTGTGATTTTTACCGCAAAGAACGGCGCCCGCCCGGGTTTGGGATGGTGGCGCGGGGCCGGGCCCACCCCCGGCTTAGGGCCCAGCCGTAGCTTTGCCAAAAAACCGGGCATGTTCATTTTTAATCTGCAGTTCAGCCAGCAGCTTGCTTCTGCTCCAGCCGGGCTAGGCAGCTGAGGGTACCGGTCACTCACGGTCAAGTAGCCGGTCGTAGCTAATCAAATAACGGTTCGATTGTAATAATCTGAAATTGAACAAGAAAGCTGGCAGCTAGTGGCAAAAAGCCAATGGCTCATTACTTAGTTTATGAAAGAAAATAGTTCGCAAGCTTCATCCCGGTCGGGGTTGCTTTTGGTACTACTGGCCGGTGTGGTTTTGGTGGCCGCGTTTTTCTGGTTCGTGCTGCTGGACCCCAACGACTATTATTTTGGGAAGGGCGACGGCGTGCAGGCGTATTTCACCACCAGTTACTTCGCCCGTTTCGGCAGCTGGATGCGCTTCGGGGGCATGAACTATCCCGAAGGCGACCACATCAACTACACCAACATGCAGCCGCTGTTGGCCGGCACCATGCGGCTGCTGGAGCTTGCCGGCCTGCCGGTGGCGCGGTACACGGTGGGCATCACCAACCTGCTGGCGCTGGCGGGTCTGGCGCTGGCACCCGGCCCACTGTTTCTGTTGCTGCGCCGCTCCCGGCTACCGGTCTGGTACGCCGGCCTCACGGCCCTGCTCATTGCGTTTCTCTCGCCGCAGGTGCTCCGCTTCAGCGCCCACCTGGCCCTGAGCTACGTCGTGTTTTTTCCGTGGATGTGGTACTGCGTGGTGCGGATGCAGGATGCGCCGCGCCGGGCGCGCTGGTACATGATTTTCGCCGTCAGTCTCACCCTGATGGGATTTGTTGTGCCCTACTACGTGGCCCTGGGCAGCTTTTTTTTGCTGGGCCATGTGGCGCTGTTTCTGGTGTGGAAGCGCCGGCTGAGCCCCTTGCCCTGGCGCATGACGCTCACGGCCGTAGTGCCGTTGGCTGTGATGCAGGGGTGGCTCTGGTTGACGGATTCAGTCACCGACCGTCCCGATAATCCCTACGGCCTGCTGATTTACAAAGCTAGCCTGACGAGCGTTTTTCTGCCGGTGCTGGGGCCGTTGCAACCGATGTGGCGGAGTGTTTTTTCGCCCGAAATGCCAGAAGGGGAAGGCTGGTCCTACGTGGGCCTGGCCACCACGTTCACTCTGCTGGCCTCGGCCGTGGCCGTGGCGATAGGGCTGCTGTGGCGCCGGCAGCGGGCGGCTTTTGTGGCGCGTTGGAACGCGGTGCCGGTGCATTTGCTCACGGGCCTGTGGGCGGCCACGCTGCTGCTGCTCTTTTCGTTTGCCATTCCACTGAAGTGGGAGTCGTTTGTCTGGCTCACCGACCATGCCGGGCCGGTCAAGCAGTTTCGGGCGTTGGGACGGTTTGCGTGGCCGTTTTACTACGTGGCCGGCTGCTACACGGCCTATTGCCTCTACGCGCTGTGGCAGCGGCAGGCAGCGCGCGGGGTGCCGCGCTGGCAGCTGGCGTGGCTGCCGCTGGTGCTGTTGGGCTGGGCCGTCGAGGCGGGCATCAACGTTGATTTTCGGGCCAGCATGATACGGGAGATGACGGGGGCAGCGAGCTTGTTCGACGAAGAGAAAAGCCTCACCCAGCAGCTTTCCTGGGCGGGCCGCACGCCCGCCGATTACCAGGCCATTCTGTCGTTGCCCTATTTCAGCCTCGGCACCGATAAGCTGAGCCTGAACGGCTCGGATGGGTCGTTCCATCAGAGCTACAACGCGGCTTTTGTGACGGGCCTGCCGCTGCTGGCCAACCACACCACCCGGGCGTCGGCCGGGGCTTCGCTGCGCCACATTCAGCTGCTGAGTGGTCCGCTGCTGCCCAAGCCGCTGCTGGCCAGCCTGCCCTCGGCCAAACCCCTGCTCGTGGTAGTGGGCAACGGCTACCTCTCGCCGCCCGAGCTGCGCATTCTTACTTTGGCGAAGCTGCTCTACGCCGGTGCCGAGGGCGCGCTGTACGAGCTGCCGGTGGCCGCCCTAGCCGCCACCACGCAGGCCGCCGAGCAGGCGCGGGCTACTGCCCTGCTGCCGCAGTTGCCCGTGCGTCCCGACGGCCTGCGCTGCACCACCACCAAAGGCGTGCTGCTGCGCACCTTCGACAACGGAACCAGCCGCCTCGGCCACCTGGCCCCCGGCGCCTTCCACGAGCCCTTGCCCAAATATTCGGTGCTCTACGACGGCCCGGTGCCGATGCCAGCCGACACCGGAAAGTACGAAATTTCGGTGTGGATTAACGGCAAAACGGCCTACGGCGTGGGCAGCATGCTGGCCCGCCAGTACGTGGGGGTTGAGGTGGTGGACCAGCAGGCCGTCAGTGCCTTGCCCTCGACGGAGATTGACGGCGACTGGTTCCGGGTGGTGCTGCCCATCCGGATGCGTCCGGGGGTTTCGCGGCTGGAGGTGCAGTACGAAAACCGCGACCTGCTGGCCGACGACCTGCTCATCCGGCCAGTCGACACCGACGTGTATTATTATTCCCGGCCGGGCCAGCCCCGCAGCCTCAGCAAAAATACCTATCCGCTCTACCCAGGGGCGCGTTAGCCTGGCCGGGACCGGTCCCGGTTGTTGGGGCCGCCCGCTCGGCCCAAGTGCGGAGGCACGAGGCATTTTGCTGGTCCGCCAGCAACTTCCATTGCCTACTTTTGACGCATGGACCTGACCTACGAAGCCAAATACCATCAGCTCGAAGAAGAACACTGGTGGTTTGCAAGCCGGCGCGATGCGGTGTATGACCTGATTGCGGAACTCAAGCTGCCCACGACGGCCGCGCTGCTGGAAATCGGCTGCTCGGGCGGGCCACTGCTGCAACGCCTGCGCGCCGCCGGCTACACCGACCTCACCGGCATCGACGTGAGTGCGCCGGCCATTGCGCTGGCCACCGCCCGGGGCGTTTCCAACGTGTCGGTGATGGACGGGGCGGCCCTGGAATTTGCCCCGGCGCGATTCGACATAGTAATTGCCTCCGATGTGCTGGAGCACATTGAGGACGAGGCCCAGGCCCTGCGTGAGTGGGTGCGCGTGCTGAAGCCCGGTGGGCAACTGCTCGTGTTTGTACCCGCGCACGCCTACCTCTGGAGCGAGCACGATGTGGTGAACCACCACTTCCGGCGCTACTCCCGCCGTGGCCTGGTGGCCGCGCTGGAGGGAGCCGGCCTGCGCGTCAGGCGCCGCTCGTTCTGGAATGCGGGCCTGTTCTTGCCCACGGCGGTGCTGCGCGTGGGGCGGCGCCTGCTGGCCGGCCCGCCGGCCACGGAAAGCAAGCCCGGTGCCACCGGCGACTTGCACCATTTTGCCGGCCCGGCCAACCGCCTGCTCTTGCAGTGGGTGAAGGCCGAGAACCGGCTGCTGCGTCACGTCGACCTTCCGCTGGGAGTGAGCGTGTTTGCGCTGGCCCAAAAACCTGCCTGAGCCCCCGCTTCTTTCGCCCTTGCCTAACCCAATCCGCGTGGAACTGTCCGTCATTATTCCCATCTACAACGAGGAAGCCAACATTGAGGAACTGTACCGCCGCTTGCTGAGCGTGCTGGAGCCCATGGCCCTGCCCGGCAGCTTTGAGCTTGTCTTCATTAACGACGGCTCGCGCGACCAATCGTTGCCGCTGCTGCTGAACCTAGCTGCCCGCGACGAGCGGGTGCGATACATCGATTTCAGCCGCAACTTCGGCCACCAGATTGCCGTGACGGCGGGCCTGGACCGGGCGGCGGGCCATGCCGTGGTCATCATTGATGCCGACTTGCAGGACCCGCCCGAGCTTATCCCGGTATTATACCAAAAGATGCGGGAGGGCTACGAAGTAGTGTATGCCAAGCGGCGGTCGCGCCAGGGCGACAGCGCGGCCAAGAAGCTGACGGCCCGGGCGTTTTACCTGCTATTGGCCAGTATCACGCGTATTTCTATTCCCGTAGACACCGGCGATTTTCGCATCATCTCGCGCAAGGTGGTGGAAGGTCTGCGCCTGATGCCCGAACAGAATAAGTTTATCCGGGGCCAGATTTCCTGGATTGGCTACCGCCAGACGTTCATCGAGTACGACCGGGCTGAGCGGGCCGGCGGCGAAACGGGTTATACCTACCGCAAAATGATTCGGCTGGCCCTGGACGGCATCACCGCTTTTTCCGATGTGCCCCTGAAGGTGGCTACGTTGGGCGGGTTCATCGTGTCGGGCCTGGCGTTTCTGGTTGGCTTGTACACGCTGTATTCCCGGTTCGTAACCCGCGATTATGAACCAGGGTGGCCGTCGCTTATGGTGAGCATTCTGTTCCTGGGCGGGGTGCAGCTGATTTCCGTGGGCATTATCGGCGAGTATTTGGCCCGCTTATCCGCCAACGTGCGCCAGCGGCCGCTCTATTTAATTTCGGATACCAATATTCCCGAAGCACCGTCCGAAAGCCGCCGAGCAAACGGGTAGTCGGCCTATGGTAATGCGGTATGAGTACGCTTGGCTTGTGCCCTGCCGCGTCGGGCCTTTGTTGCCGAAAACCTACTTTTGGGGTCTTCGCAGCACCTTAGCTTTCCCCATGCTCCGCATCCAGAATTACCTCAACGGCCACCTCATGCCGCCCCAATCCGGCCGTTACCTCGACAATATCGAGCCCGCCACCGGCCAGGTCTACGGCCAGATTCCGGACTCCGATGCGGCCGACGTGGACGCGGCCGTGCGGGCAGCCGAGGCGGCGCTGCCTGCCTGGCGCGCCCTGCCAGTCGAGGCGCGCGGCCGCCTGCTGGTGAGCATCGCCGACCTGATTGACGCCAACATCGAGCGGCTGGCCCAGGCCGAAAGCCGCGACAACGGCAAGCCGCTGAGCCTGGCGCGGGCCATGGACATCCCGCGCGCCGCCTCCAATTTTCACTTTTTCGGCACGGCCATCGAGCATTTTGCCAGCGAGGCGCATTTGCAGGAAGGCGTGGCCCTGAATTACACCGTGCGCCACCCCGTGGGCGTGGTGGGCTGCATTTCGCCCTGGAATCTGCCGCTCTATTTATTCACCTGGAAAATTGCGCCGGCCCTGGCCGCGGGCTGCTGCGTGGTGGCCAAACCGTCGGAAGTAACACCCGCTACCGCTTTTCTGCTGAGCGAATTATGCATCGAAGCCGGTCTGCCGGCGGGCGTACTCAACATCGTGCACGGCAACGGGCCGAGCTGCGGGCAGGCCCTGGTGGAGCATCCGGGCATCAAGGCCATCAGCTTCACGGGGGGGACGGCCACCGGGCGGCACCTGGCCCGCACGGCCGCGCCGATGTTCAAAAAGCTGAGCCTGGAGCTGGGTGGCAAAAATCCGAACATCATTTTCGCCGATTGCGACCTGGCCGCCGCTGTGGCCACCAGCATCCGCAGCAGCTTCGCCAACCAGGGCCAGATTTGCCTGTGCGGCTCCCGCATCTTCATCGAGCGCCCGATTTACGAGGCGTTCAAAGCGGAGTTTCTCCAGCAGCTGGAGGCTCAAAAAATTGGTGACCCACTCGAAGCCGACACCAAACAAGGCGCACTGGTGAGCGAGTTGCACTTGCATAAAGTGCTGGAATATATCAAGCTGGCGCACGAAGAAGGCGGGCGACTGCTCGCGGGTGGCTACCGTGCCACCGTGCCCGGCCGCTGCGCCAACGGCTATTTCCTGGAGCCTACCGTCTTTGAAAACCTGCCTCACGACTGCCGCACCAATCAGGAAGAAATATTTGGCCCCGTGGTAACGCTTACGCCGTTTGATACCGACGAAGAAGCCCTGATGATGGCCAATAGCACGGACTACGGCCTGTCGGCCACCATCTGGACCGCTAACCTGAACCGAGCCCACCGCGTGGCCCAATCTCTGCACAGTGGCATCGTATGGGTGAACACCTGGCTGCACCGCGACCTGCGCACGCCCTTCGGCGGCATGAAGAATTCCGGCGTGGGCCGCGAAGGCGGTTTGGAAGCGTTGCGGTTTTTCACCGAAACTCAGAACGTGTGCGTGAAGCTCTGACCGCGAGTCTGGCAAATCCGATGAATCCGTAGTTAGCTGATGCCTGAGTACACTTCCGCCAGTGGCACCTGGCAGCCCACGCTGCTCAGGTCCAGCACGGCGTTTAAGTCGCGGGTTTCCATAAACAGCCAGTAGCCGTTGGGCTGGCGGGTGTACAGTTCTGCCAGCGGGGTTTGCGAATCCAGCATCAGGTATTGCTGCAGGCTGGGAATCTGGCGGTAGAGCATGAATTTCTCGCTGCGGTCCTTGTCGGCCGTCGATTCGGAAAGTACTTCCACCAGCAGCGTGGGGTTGAGCAGCGTTTCGGGCCGGCGGGTTTCGTTGAAGCTGGGCGGGTCGCACACCACGGTCACGTCGGGGTACACGTAGGCGCTGCCGTTCAGAATCTGCAGGCGTTGGTCGCTGCCCACCACGGCGCAGCTTTTGCCACGCAACTGGACGTTGAGTTCGCTGCCAATGTTCATACAAATGCGGTTGTGCGCGTAGCTGGCACCGGCCATCGCCCGAATTTCGCCAAAATAGTACTCGTGCTTTTCCGTGGCTTCGCACTCCAGCCGCAGGTAGTCGTCGGGCGAAACGCGAGTTGGAGTATCGTTTTGAAGCGCGGGCGGGCTCATAGCAGGGTCTGGTTAAAGGAATTACCCAAAAGTACGAAGCTAACTCCGGCCTTCGCCTTACCTTTGCAGGCTGAAACATCCATGTGCCCCGAATGCCTCATTCTACTGCCGATTATTACGCCCATCCCACCGCCATCCTCGACGAGGGCTGTCAGATAGGTTCAGGCAGTCGTATCTGGCACTTTTGCCACATCTGTGCTGGCGCTGATATTGGCGAGGAATGCAACCTGGGCCAGAACATTTTCGTGGCCGATGGCGTGACGCTGGGTCGCAACGTGAAAGTGCAAAACAACGTGAGTCTCTACGGTGGTGTGGTGTGTGAAGACGACGTGTTTCTGGGGCCCTCAGTGGTGTTCACCAACGTGAAAAACCCCCGCAGTGCTGTGCCGCGCAAGGGCGCCGAACAATACCTGACCACTTACCTGGAGCGGGGCGTAACCGTGGGCGCCAATGCCACCATTGTGTGCGGGGTGCGGCTGGGCCGCTACGCCTTTGTGGGCGCGGGCAGCGTGGTCACGCACGACGTTCCGGCTTATGCCCTCGTATACGGCACGCCCGCCCGGCCACAAGGTTGGATGAGTGCGTATGGCCACCGCCTGAGCTTCGATACCAACCGCCGCGCAACCTGCCCCGAGAGTGGGGAAGCATACAGCTTAAGTGCCGACAGCCAAACGGTGCGGCCGGTGGCAGTGGCTTCCGGCAAATAATTGAAAAACAGCAACTAACACTAATATACTGCTCCCGTGTACGAAAAATTATTGCGCAAAGAGGCCACCCTGGCCGTTATCGGCCTCGGCTACGTGGGCTTGCCCATTGCCCTGGAATTCGCGAAGCAGCTCAAGGTAATTGGCTTCGACATCAACGCCGGCCGCGTGGCCCAGATGAAGGAGGGCATCGACCCCAGCGGGGAGCTGGAAAAGAAGGATTTTGAAGGCTGCGACATCACCTTTACCGATTCGCTGGACGTGCTGCGGCAGGCCCAGTTCTACATCGTGGCCGTGCCTACGCCCATCGACGAGCACGCCCAGCCCGACCTTAAGCCGCTGCTGGGCGCCTCGGGCTCGGTGGGCAAAGTGCTGAAAAAGGGCGATTACGTGGTGTTCGAGAGCACCGTGTACCCCGGCTGCACCGAGGAAGACTGCATTCCTGTGATTGAGCGCCTCTCGGGCCTGAAATTCCCGACCGATTTCAAGGTCGGCTACTCGCCGGAACGCATCAACCCCGGCGATAAGGAGCACACGCTGCGCCGCATCGTGAAAGTGGTATCGGGCAACGACGAGGAAGCCCTCGATACCATTGCCAAAGTCTATGAGCTGGTGGTGGACGCCGGCGTGCACCGCGCCAGCAGCATCCGGGTGGCCGAAGCCGCCAAAATCATCGAAAACACCCAGCGCGACGTGAATATTGCGCTGATGAACGAGTTGTCGATGATTTTCGACCGCATGAACATCAACACCTACGAGGTGCTGGAAGCGGCCGGTACGAAGTGGAATTTTCTGAAATTCTCGCCCGGTCTGGTGGGCGGGCACTGCATCGGCGTCGACCCGTACTACCTGACCTACAAGGCGAAAGAGTTGGGCTACGATGCCAAAGTGATTCTGAGCGGCCGCACCACCAACGATAATATGGGCGCTTACATCGCCCGTAAAACGGTGCAGATGATGATTAAGAAAGGCAAGGACGTGGCCAAAAGTCGCGTGCTGGTGATGGGCGCCACCTTCAAGGAGAATGTGGAGGATATCCGCAATTCCAAGGTCGCCGACGTTATTCAGGAGCTAAAAAACTTCTCGGTCAATGTCGACATCATCGACCCGCACGCGGATTCTGATGAGCTGCACCACGAATACGGCTTTCGCCTCACCGCCAACGACGACGTACGGACCGATTACGACGCCGTTATCGTCGCCGTGAGCCACTTGCCCTATGCCGCGAAAGACGAAGCATATTTCCAGTCTATTACTTCCGACAACGCCGTCCTGGTCGACATCAAAGGCCTGTACCGGGGCAAAATGAAGGAGTTGCAGTACTGGAGCCTCTAATTTAGCTGTTAGCTGAAAGCTATTAGCTGTTAGCTTCGTTTCAGAAGTACAGCCAACAGCTTTCAGCCAACAGCTTTCAGCCAACAGCTAAATGAAAAAAATTCTCGTGACCGGCGGGGCCGGCTACATCGGCTCGCACGCCGTGGTAGAACTGCATCAGGCCGGCTACCAGCCTGTTATCATTGATAATTTCAGTAATTCGGAAGAGTCGGCGCTGGCGGGGATTGAGGCTATTTTGGGTACTGCGGTACCGCTGTACCGCATCGACTGCGCCGACGAGGCGGCTTTGCGGGGCGTGTTTGCGGCCGAGCCCGACATTGCGGGCGTCATTCACTTTGCGGCGTTCAAGGCCGTGGGCGAATCGGTGCAGAAGCCGTTGGCGTATTTCCAGAACAACGTGGGCTCGCTGCTTACGCTGCTGGCCGTGATGAAGGAATTTGGCGTTGAAAACCTAGTTTTTTCCTCTTCCTGCACTGTGTACGGCATTCCCGATGCCCTGCCCGTGACGGAGGCCACGCCTACCAAGCCGGCCTCGTCGCCCTACGGCCGCACCAAGCAGATGTGCGAAGACCTTATCCGCGATGTTTCGGCTGCGCCGGACAACGCCCTGCACACCATTTTGCTGCGCTACTTCAACCCCATTGGGGCGCACGCATCGGCGAAGATTGGCGAACTGCCCTTGGGCGTGCCCAACAATCTGGTGCCCTTCATTACCCAAACAGCGGCCGGTATTCGCGAGAAACTGACGATTTATGGCAACGATTACGACACGCCGGACGGCACCAACGTGCGCGACTACATCCACGTGGTGGACCTGGCCAAGGCGCATGTGGTAGCCGTGCAGCGCTTGTTGGACCGTAAAGCGAGTGAGGCCGTCGAAACCTTCAACGTGGGCACGGGCCACGGCAATACGGTGCTGGAAGTGGTGCAGGCTTTCGAGCAGGCCAGTGACCAGAAACTCAACTACAGCATCGGCCCGCGCCGGTCCGGCGATGTGCCGGCCATTTATGCCGACGCCACTAAGGCCGCGGAGGTACTGGGTTTCAGAACGGAAACGTCGTTGCTCGACTCGCTGGCCAGCGCCTGGAAGTGGCAGCAAACTTTGGGCAATGGGTGAATGGAGGAATGGCTGAATGGGTGAATAATACCTTGAAAGCTCCTTCATCACTCACTCATTTAGCCATTCACTCATTCACTCATTGGTAAAATGAAAATCCTCATCACTGGCGGCGCCGGCTTCATCGGTTCCCACGTTGTTCGACTGTTCGTTAACAAGTACCCGAACTATCAAATTATCAACCTGGATGCGCTGACCTACGCCGGCAACCTGGAGAACCTGCGCGACGTGGAAAAGGCGGCTAATTACCGTTTTATTAAAGGTGATATTTCGGACCAGGCGTTTGTGGACCACCTTTTTGCCCATGAGGAGCCCGACGCCGTGATTCACCTCGCGGCCGAGTCGCACGTCGACCGCAGTATTACGGACCCGATGGCCTTCGTGAAAACCAACGTCATCGGCACGGTGAATTTGCTGCACGCGGCCCGCAACCTCTGGCAGCCCGGCGGCTACGCCGGCCATGTGTTCTACCACGTGAGCACCGACGAAGTGTACGGCTCGCTAGACTTTGGCCCCGAGCTGTTTACTGAGGAAACTTCCTACGACCCCCGCTCGCCGTACTCGGCCTCCAAGGCCAGTTCCGACCATTTCGTGCGCGCCTGGCACCACACCTACGGCCTGCCCATCAAGCTGAGCAACTGCTCGAACAACTACGGCCCCAACCACTTCCCCGAAAAGCTGATTCCGTTGGCCATTCATCGGCTGCGCACCGGCCAGCCCGTGCCTGTGTACGGCAAGGGCGAAAACGTGCGCGACTGGCTGTTCGTGAAAGACCACGCCACGGCCATC
>JAYSZD010000285.1:0-1887 GCA_043738185.1 Hymenobacter sp.
CCCGCCCTCACCGGCCTGCCCGTAACCGGCGCCGTACTGTGGTTTGAGGACCACGGCGAAGCGGTGGCAGACGCTGCGGTAGTAGCCAGCTCCCGCGTCGGCCTGGAGTACGCGGGCCCCGAGGCGTCGGGGCTGCCCTGGCGCTTCCGGCTGCGCGACAATGCGTGGACCAGCCCGGCGAAGTAGCCTCTAGAAAGGTTCTGGCCTGGCGCGGGTTAGCTTGTTTGTACCAGTTTGTGGTAAATCAAAGCGGTTAATACCGTTCCTCTGCGCGAACGGAGCTCACGCCGATGAGGTATTCGCAAGCTTGCCGAAACGGGTCGTTTGTGGAGGGAGAAGCACGCTCTACCATATGGTATCCACGTGCCAAGTGGGCTTCTAGCAGCCACGAAGCGCCGTCGAGCAAGCCGGGGTTAGGCTGGCAACTGGGCAATCGCCAAAATCGGGCTTGGTCGAGCAATTTTTCAAAAGACTGGTACTGGAGTTGCGTTAGGGTGACTATAGTATCTTCTTTCTTGACGAGTACCGCTCGGCGCTTAGCGGCTGCCACCTGGGCCTGAAAATCAGGGTCGGCCATTGTCTCTTGGTAGTAGCGCCGGGCGTACGCCCTAGCGCCCGGTGATGCGTCTGCCGATAGACTATCCGGGTGGAAAACCGTCATATTTGTGAACGAAGGAAACTTATCCAGTACCTGCGTATGCAACGTCGCACCGGCCGCGCCGCCTCGCAGCGTGAGTAACACAGGCCGGTGAAACGAGCGCAACCACAAGAACCGGTATATTGGCGCCTGCAGGTAGTAGTTGGATAGTACCGGCGCGTTGAAATACGTAAGGCAATGCGATGCGCTGACCAAGTTAGCGGCGCAGTTCATCACGCGTTCATCCAGCACATACTCGCGCGGCCGCTCATTGGGGGGTATGTAGGCTGCATGCAGCGAATCGGCGGCTGGGAAGTAAAAGGCCGTTGTGTCGCGCGGCTGGCCATGGACGTCCGATACCTCCGTGTTGTGAGAATATCCAGGAGGGCTTTCAGCAGATGGTGAGCAGGCTGCTAGTCCACTAAAGAAAAATAAAGCGAAGCATCGGTATAGAAAAGGCATGAGTAAAAAGATACAACGTTAATTCTCAGTTGAAAAAATGTCCCCAAATCGGCACAAATTTCAGCTATTTGAATTCATACACTGGCCACAGTCGTTGCTGCGCTTAGGATGCGGAAGCCTCAGCTTCTGCATCCTATAGTGGCCTCACTGCCCGTCTCGTGCAACTTTGGGACTATCCTTTTTGCCCGGGATTACCTTCTTCACCAGCAGCACGATTTTCTCCACCACGAAACCAATTCCCAATCCGGCCACGGCACAGGCCAGCGCCTTGGCCAGCCAGGCCACGACCGGCAGGTGGGCCAGGGACCGGGCTAAATCGTCCAACAAATGACTGGTGACGGGAATGCCGTGGGCAATGATTTCAGCCCCAACCCAGAGCATGGCCACCGTTCCCACATAGCTTAAGATGCTCAGGAAGCGCGGCATAAATTTTACGATACCGCGTCCTATTTTTTGCGTCGCGGGGTGGTATTTATCCTGGGTCAGGTGTACGCCGATGTCGTCGGCCTTCACAATGAGCCCCACGAAGCCGTACACGGCCACGGTAATAAAAACCGCCACGGCCACCATGACCAGAATTTGGTTGACGACGGACTGCCCCACTACCTGGCTGTAAGCAATGGCCATGATTTCGGCCGACAGGATGATGTCGGTGCGAACGGCCCCCTTCACCCGCTGCTGTTCCAGTTCCTCCGGCGTAATCTGTTCGAGCTGCTCGCTTGCTACATCCACCGCGGGGTGTTTGCTGAACATGGAATGCACCTTCTCATATCCTTCGAAGCACAAAT
>JAYSZD010000286.1:0-1886 GCA_043738185.1 Hymenobacter sp.
CCTGCTCGCGCTGCACCGAGCCGGCCGTGGTGGCCTGGCGGGCGGTGCCCAGCAGCGGCACGAAAAGCTTGATTTTCTGGTCCAACAGGGCCAGCTGCGCGGCCGTCACGCGCTCCTCGGCCAGGACGGTGGCGCGGGCTAGGGCCTGGGTGTGCAGCTTGCGCAGGGCATCGGCCTGGGGCTGGCCGCGCAGCTCGTCGAGGGTGGTACGGGTGTGGGCAGCCAGCTTGGCCAGCGCCGGCTCTGGCCCATCGAGCTGCACGGCCTTGAGTCCCCGCAGCACCGGCATGGCGGCGTCGAGCACGGCCACTTCGGCCAGGTCTTAGGCCTATGTGTAGCCGGTGATGCCGCTGCCAGCCAGGGTTTGGGCACGGGCATCGGCCAGGGCCAAGGCCCCTTCGAGGGCTTCGAAATCGGGCACCATCTTGGGGTAGAGCGGGGCCCACTGCGGACGGGACCCGGCCAGCAGCTTGCGCACGTTCAACGCCATATTTTCGAAATTAATCTGCTCGTTGGTCATGCGTAAAAGGAGTTGGCAAGGTGGAAAATGGCATTTACCCCAAGAACATACGTATTCGTCCGCGCCGAGCCCCGATTCGTTGCCCCCGAGTAGGATTTCGCCAAGCCCGAGCACTCATTTGCCGTCCCAAGTAGAATTTCGCCAGTTCCGAGCATGATTTAATATAGCCCGAGTAACGTTTCGTCGGTCACCGCTCCTACCCCGCCGCCGCCCGCCCGCCGGCTCCCAGCATCAGCCACAGGTTCTGGCGCACAAGGTCCCCCATGGAATCGCACTTTGCAAACGCTTCGGTTTTGTGGAAGCGGTTGAGCTCGGCTTTGAGCTGCGTTACTTTTTCGGGCGGGGCCAGCTGGTGGCCGCGCATCACGTCGAGGAGGTCGCGCAGGCGGTGGCGCTCGGCGCGGGCGCGGCGGGCCATCAGGGCGCGCTCCTCGGTTTGGTACTGGCGCACGGTTTCGGGCTTGAGCAGTTGGGCGCACATGGCCACCACGGCGGCGTTGTCCTTGAAAAACTGTGGCAGGTACATGATGCGACGGCCTTCGTAGCTCTGCTGGTCGAAGTCGATGGCCCGCACGCGGTACTGCTCGTCCTCGAAGTCGGGCGTGACGTCGATGACGTAGTTGTAGGCGCGCATGTCGCCGAGCAGGCGCACGAAACAGCGCTCGTTGAACTTCACAAACTCCTTGGCGATGCGCACCTGATTGATGTGCGGCTGGCTGAGGCGCAGGCGGATAAAGTCGTCGCCGGGAATACCGGCAATGTGCTCCTCTACCAGGGTATCGCCGCTCACCAGAAAATTCATGGAATTGGGCGAGAGCAGGTGCTCCAGCTCCAGGCCGTAGAGGCGCGAGGCGTCGGCCCGCTTCACGTAGAAGTAGTCGTAGTTGTCGTTGAACTGGTTGACGATGCGCACCCGAAAGGGGTTGGAATTGCCGAACTGACAGTAGTCGATGCGGTCGGCCACGAGGTGCTCGCTGAACGACAAATCGCCGGCCGTTTTCAGCAGCGCGTACACTTCGGTGAGACCGTGGCTGAGCTCGCGCAGCGTCTGGGGCTCGAAGAATACGGTTTGCCAGAGCGTGTCCTTGCCCGTGCGGTCGAGCAGCGGAAAGGAGCCGCTGAAGTGCCGCAACTCGTCGTAGGTCACGGGCAGCGGGGCCGCCCGGTCGTAGGTACGCAGGTACTGGCGCAGCTTCGGCGTTAGCGGATACGCGGGCTTTTTGCGGGAAATATCCATTGCGTGGGCAAGAGTGAAGGGGGTGCGAAGAAGAACGTCATCATATGTTTGTGGTGGCACTCCAACGGGCCACGCCGTCGTAGGTCATCGGTCTGTAAGACCGTTCAGCATGCAGGCACCCGTTGGGTT
>JAYSZD010000287.1:0-4591 GCA_043738185.1 Hymenobacter sp.
GATGGATGCCCGGCCGGCGCGCTCAGCGGCAGCGGTGGCGCCTTACTCGTCGGAAGAGTACGACAGCGTATGCACCTGGCCGGGGCCGTCGTGGCCCACCAGCTTGCGGTATTTGGCGGCCAGGGCCTCCGGCTGCCGCTTGCCGTTCACAGTCAGCCCCGCATCATTGAGCTGCAGCTGAAAGCGCTTGTCATTTTGGCCAATCAGGCCGTCTTTGCGCAGCTCGTCGCGTAGCGCTTTGGTATTCACGCTGGGCGCCTTCGGGGGCCGGGGCGGAGCGGGCGCCTGGAAAGCAGGCGGGGTGGATGGGGCAAATGGGGCCCGCGGCGGGCGTGGCGGACGCGGCGCGGCGTTGCCGTCGCGGAACGTGTTGGTATTGGAGGCACTGTTGCGGTTTATCACCCACGAGCTGGTGGCGCTCATTTTACGCCCGGTGGTGCTTTCGTATAGTTTCAGGTACCGCTGTAATACGGCCACGGGCTGGGTTTTGCCATCCACCACCATGCTGCTGGCGCTGAGCTTAACCTGGTAATTACGCTGGTCCTTCATCAGCCCATCCTTCACCAGCTGCGCCACGATGGCTTCGGTTTGCTTGCGATTACGCTCCGCGCGCTCTTGGTCTCGCTCGGCGCGGGCGTGGTCGCGGCCGGCGCGTTCCCGGTCGCGGTCGGCTTGTGCGCGGTCATGGTCGGCCTGGCGTTGGGCCTGGTCTTGGCCAGGGCGGGTTTCCTGCAGGTCCTCACTTCCCTGCTGCGCTTCGCGGATGTGCTCTTGTAGCTCCGCATCGCGGTCACGCAGTTCTTGCTCGCGGTCGCGCAGCTCCTCTTGGCGCACGCGCAGCTCTTCAGTCAGGCGCTGGTCGGCCCCGGCGCTGCTCAGACGCCGGATTGAAGCTACAGAAGTTCTGTCCAGCTTTTTGAGCTGAGCCTGCACTTCCTGGAGCCGCTGGTTGAGACGCTTGCGCTGCTCGGGGCTCAGGTTTTTCACGGCGCTGGCTTCGCGCAGGGCGCTTTCGGCCGTGCGCAGGGCTTCCCGCTGGCCGTTTAGACTGCCACTCAGGTTTTGGTTGAAGCCACCCGTCGTTAACATTCGAAAACGGCTATTCAAGCGATTCAGCTGCTCCGTTTTCGGCAGCCCATCCCGATAGATAAAAGTGCCCTGCGGCGAGCCCGGTGCCAGCGCCCGGAACTCCACGGTACCGGGGGCCCGACGCTCAAACTGTGCCGGGCCGCTATTGCCCCGAAAAATATAGCTTCCCACTTCCGGCGAGCCTTGCGGCGCCAGCTGAACTACCTCAAATTGCCGGCTCAGCTCATTTTTAGGGCCTTTGGTTTTGATTTTAGTCTTGCGCTTTCCGGTATCGGTTTGGGTTTCTACGCGCTGGCCGTTCACCGTCAGTTCCGTCAGGCGGCCTTTTTTGTCTTTGGTAATCACCACGGTGCCGGCATTTTGTCCCAGGGAATTCCTCCCGAAAGACGCCGGATTCTGTGTCCTGCTGCTCATAATCTGGCGGTTGGCGCGCATGCGACTTGGTCGGCGGCGACTGCTGCGCTCGCGCAAGGCAGTGTCCTGCGCCAGCACCAGCCGGTTGGCACCAAAATCGTTCGTCACCACCTTCAAACGACCGTCTCCTGTCGAAACCAAGGCTTCGGTATCCAGACCTGTACTACTCCTGTTAACGGATAAGCCCGCCTGCCAATCGAACGCCGCCGGCTTAGCAGCTTCCGCAAGAGGTCTGGCAAAAGCTACGCTGCTGCCCAGCAGCCCCAGGCCGCCCAGCACCAGGGTTCCGGCCAGCAGGCCCTCGGCCAGGGTGGGAGCGGCCGGGCGGCGCTGCACCAGGCGGCGCACGCGGCCCAGCAGGGCTCCGCGGCTGCCTATGGCGGCCAGGGCCAGCCGCGGGTTGGCGGGCACCACGGCGCTTTGGCTCCACTCGGCAAGGTCCGTCAGGGCGCGGGCCAGCCGCAGGGAGTCGCCTCCGCACAAGGCGGTGGCGGCATCGTCGCAGCAGTTTTCGCGCTCGGCCCGCACGCAGCCGGCCACGAACCAGACGGCCGGATGGTAGAAGAACAGTACTTCAGCCACGGTTTGCAGGAGGTTCACCAGGTAGTCGCGGCGCATAACGTGAGCAATTTCGTGGGCCAGAATGGCTTCCAGGCTCGCCGGCGACAAGCCCGCCACCACGCCCAGCGGCAGCAAAATCACGGGCCGCAAATGCCCCACCACCAACGGCACCCGCACCAGCGCCGATTCCAGCAGGGCCACCGGCCGGCTCACCCCGGCGCGCCCGGCCAAAGCCGTGAGCCGGGCCTGCCACACCGCCTCCAAGGGGCGCACGCGGCTATGCCGCAGCCGGCGCACGTAGAGCAGGCCGCCCACCATGCGCAGGCTCATGGCCAGCAGCCCCAGCAGCCACGCCACCACAAACAGCGGCAGATGATTATCAAAGTAGCGCAGCCCCGCCGTCAGCCAGGCCGCCTTGGCAGCCGGGCGGTTCGTAGCCAAAAGCGGCAGGGCTTGCCGGGAGTCGTTGGCTGAAAAACGCTCGTTAGCGCGGCTGGCAAGCTGCGTTTCCCCCACAGTCGCAGCCAGATGTACCGGGCGGGATTTTTGAGTCAGTGGGGAAGCAATGGTAGCATTCGCTGCCATAACACCCGACGAAACACCACTCTGCCCCCCCGAATTGAAATACACGCCAAAGGTGATGCCCGCCATTACTCCTACCATGCCCAGCGCCCCGGCCGAAGCTAGGTAGCGCACCTCGGCGCGCTGCCGGCGCAACAGCAGCAGCGCGCCCGCCAGCACGCCCGCCACCAAAACGCCCTGCCACAGCGAGTGCAGCAGCGTCCAACCCAAAGCCCGCATCAGCGCGGGCGAAACGAAATTCTCAAGCGCGGTCATCGTCGTCGGAATCAGAGGTGGAGTTTTGGATTTCAATGTCGTTGAGCAGGCGACGAATCTGCGCCAGCTCATCGGCGGAAGTCGGGCGGCTGCCCAGCGCCTGCATCACCAGCTTCATGGCCGAGCCGCCGAAGGTGGCAGCCACAAACTTATCGAGCAGCAGGCCCTGGGTTTCCTGCTCGCGCACCGCGGCCCGGTACACGTGGCTGCGCTCGGCAGCGTCGCGCCGCACCAGGCTCTTTTCCAGCATCAGCTGCAGGATTTTGAGGGTGGTGGTGTAGCCGACCTCGGCTTGCCGCCGCTGGCTCAGGCTGTCGTTGATGGCCCGCACAGTGGCCGGCCCGTGCTGCCAGAGCACGTGTAGGATTTCCAGTTCGGCATCCGTAGGTTTGGGGGGAGGCATTTGGCTCATGCTGGTGAAACGCGAGGTTACTACGAATTATTTCGTAGAATGAGACAAAGATGGTACGAAATGATTCGTAATTACAAGACCCATCTACGAAATAATTCGTATTATCAGACTATGAATTCATAGCTGTCTGTTTTTCAGCACTATTTATTTCCAAGGATTTATTTTCTGGCTGGCCCTAGCAACCGCCGAACGCGCCAGGGCCCGTTCCTATACCGAATGACCCAACCTAGATTCGCCTCATTGGGTAGCATCACCAAATGGCGGGCCTGAAGCAGCACACGTGATTCTGTAGGAACGCGCCTTGGTGCGTTCAACGTTGGTTCGGTGTCGGGTGCCGCTCTTAATAGTGGGCGATGACAAACACGCCGGTGCCGCAGCCTTCCTTAGGCAGCCGGCTGCGGTTTACGCTTCCGCACCAGCGTTACCCTGGCCCGGTGGCAGATGCCGCCCAGCGGCGGGTTGAACTTGCTCACACTCACCTGCACCTTTCGTACGTGGGGCAATTCGTCCATAATCCGGTCGAGCACGCGGTGAGCAACGTGCTCCAGCAGCCGGGCGGGGGCCCGCATTTCTTCGGCCACCATTCGGTACAGCACTTCGTAATTCACCGTCTCGTGCAGCTTGTCCGACTCGCCAGCGGCCAGCAGGTTGGTGGTGATGTAGAGGTCCACCCCGTATTTATTGCCAATCTTCTGCTCCTCGTCATAATAGCCGTGGAAAGCAAAAAATTCCAGTCCTTCGAGTGCGATTTGGCCCATGCTGCGGTGGAGAGGTAATGAGGTGGTGTGAAATAGTGAGGTGCGTGCTACGCAGTTACTCAAATAGTAGACGGAGCATATGCAGACCTCTCTATCCATCGGCTGGAGTTTCCGAAGCACCAATTGCTAACAGCTGAAACCCGACTATTCCGCTACTACGCAGCAAAATTCGACCACAAAAAAAGAAGACCTGCCATCACAACAGGTCTTTCCTAAAATTTAAGTACAAAATCCGAAAAATCCGGGGTCTAGATTTCGTCAAAAAATGACTTTTCCGTCACCGCGGGCACCGCTGCTTCTTTCACGACGGCTTTCTCCATGCCGGGGTGCATGGGCGCCGGCGGGTCAATTTCGGGCCGGTCGGGGCCAATGGGGCGAATTTCGGGCTCGGTGGGGTCTACCTGGGGAGCACCGGGGTGCGGCACCTGCGCGGGCACGGGCGGGTCGATGTGCGGCGCGGGCGAGATACCGGGGTTTTCGGCGGGCGCGTTGGGCCGCTCAATGTCGGGGGTTGGCGTGG
>JAYSZD010000288.1:0-4588 GCA_043738185.1 Hymenobacter sp.
GAACACTGGCAGGAACAAGCCGGAATCTTTCAAAGCTCGATTCAGGATTTCCTCGCCCCGCATCAGCTCAAGCTGCCCGCCAGGCCGCCCTACGACGGCATTCTGGCAACTTTGCGCGAGCGGGCCGATTTGTATGAAGCCCAAACCGGAGCACTGGCCGAGCTGGATAAGAAGCTACTGGAGCGCAAAAGCCAGCACCAGCCGCGCCTCGAAGCGCTGGCCGAACAAGCCACGCAGCTGGATGCCGCCGACGCCGCCCTGAAAGCCGACCAGCAAACCATCGACCAGCAGCAGGCTGCCCGTCAGGCCCACTACGCCGGCCCCGACCCGTTGGCCGCCGCCGAGCAGCTGCGCCTTATTACGCAGCGATTTGCCCAGGCCCAGCAGCTGGCCCAAACCCTGCTGGCCGACCAGCAGAAAGCCCTCGCAATTCAGCAGAACCGCCAACAGGACCTGGAGACCCAGCTCCTGAGCCACCGCGCCGCTCATGCTCAGCGCCAGACGGAGCTAACCGCCGCCCTCGCCGCCGCTGGCCTGGCCACTGCCGATGAAGCCCGTGCCCTGCTCCTGCCGGCCCCCGCAGCCGAGCGCCTGACTCTGCGCCGCCAAGACCACCGCACCTCCCAGGCCGCCTCTGCCCGCCTCCTCACCACCCTCACCATCGACCTCAACCGCCACGCCGAGGCGGGCCTCACGCCGCACAGCAGCGCCGAGCTAACCGCCCAGCTCAACACGCTTTCGCTGGCCGACGACACGTTGCAGCAGCAGCTGGGGGCCGTGGGCAACCAGCTGAAACAGGACGACGACGCGCGTGCTCAGCAGGCTTCCGGCTTGCAGGAGCTACTGGTGCGCCAGCAGGAGCAGCAGCGGTGGGATGATTTGAGTGAGCAGATTGGCTCGGCGCGGGGCGACAAGTTCAGCCGGTTTGCGCAGGGCATCACGCTGGCCCACCTCGCGCAGCTGGCCAACCTGCGCCTGCGTCAGCTCACGGGCCGCTACACCATCCTCAAAACCACGGGCCAGGATTTGGAACTGCGCATCATCGACCACGACCAGGCCGACATCACCCGGCCCATGGCCTCGCTTTCGGGTGGCGAAAGCTTCCTGGTGAGCCTGGCGCTGGCGCTGGGCCTGAGCGAGCTGGCTGGCCACAAGGCCCGCATCGAGTCGCTGTTTATTGACGAAGGCTTCGGCACCCTCGACCCCGAAGCCCTCAACACGGCCCTCGACGCGCTGGAACGCCTGCAGCATTCGGGCAAGATGATTGGCATCAACTCCCACGTCACCGACCTCAAGGACCGCATCGGAACCCAGATTCGGGTGCGGCCGGGTGCGGGCGGCAACAGCACCGTGCACCTGGTGAACGTGCTGGGCGCCGAAACCGACTGCGCGGTGTAGCCAACCGAGCACCCCCGGATTTTCGATTCAATTTACTCGTTTAGCTGCAGTTCTTGACCTCAGCCCAGGTCCAGTATTTCTTAGCCGAAACACCCGCGTAGCCCTGCTCAAAAAAAGCCACTACTTCCTGTTCGAATACCTCGGGCAGAATGGATGAGGGGTAAATGGGCCGCCCGTCGGGGTCTGCGTAACGCTGGGCTTTACTGAGCTTGCGCGGGCCGCCGAGCCGCAGCAGCGGGCCGGTGTCGGTGATGCCGTCGGCGGTCCAATGCCGGGGGCCGGCTTCCAGCTCGTTGAGGCGCGCTACCAGCGGGGCCAGCGTCAGGCGCGGCAGCGTGGGGCGGCTGGCGAGGTCAATCCAGGTGGTGTATTTGTACTCCAGCTCGTAGCGGTTGCCTTCGTAAAGACCCAGCACGATATCATACCCCGCCGTAGCGCCAAAAAGGGCATAGTAAGGCACCGGCTGGGGCGTATTCACCACTACCAGGCCGATTTCGGGGTAGCTCCGGTACTGGCTGCGCGGCCCCTGCACCACGGCAACGGCCTGTTTCACCCGTTCAAACTCGGGTAGCCACAGCGGCCGGCCGGCCGCCGGGCCTTCCATCATTGCCGCGAAGCGCGGCAAAAACCACTCGAACTTTTCAACTGAGGCCTCGTCCTCGCGCCGCCGGCGCAAAGGTGCTCCGAAGGGCTCGTAGAAGCGGGCTTTTTCTTCGGCGTTCAGCCAGCATACCAGCTGCAGGACGTGGTCGGCCAGCGGGTGCGCCCAGTTTATCTCCCTGAAATCACCCAATATGGCCACCAGACGCAGTAATTCTTCGTGGCGCAGCGCCAATTCGGGATGCAGCAGGCTCCACACGCCGATGAAGCCGTCGATGTCGAAATGATTGGCCGTGACGGCCGCTGCCTCCTGGCCTGTAGTGGCGGGCTGGTGCAAGGCCCGCAGCGCCGAGCCGGCGCTGGTATCGTCGCGCATCAGGGCGGGCGTGGCGGCCCCGCGCCAGTGTGACAGGGTGAGGGCAGCGCCGTTGCCAACGCTGTCTACCACAATAGTGGGCTGTTGCCGAAGTTGCGCGAAGGGCACGAAATAGCGGTTCATGCCACAAAGCTGGGGCATAAATCCGATTTGGGCCGCCCCGTCCCTACCGCCGGCCCCGCCGGTTGCTGATGCGCTCTAAGCGCTGCTTGCGAATCCAGCGCAGGTAGGTTTGAAGCTCCTCGGCAGCGCGCAGGGCTTCCACGGTGGCATAGCGGCGGGCCAGCTCGCGGTTGCTCAGGAAGCGGTGCACACTGCTATGGCAGGGCTGGCACAAGTCCACGATGGGGCCGTGGTGGCCGCCCTCTTCGCGCGGTATCAAGTGGTGGCGCGAAGTGGCCTGCACTTCCCGCTCGCAGAGGCCGCAGCGGGGGCTGGCAGCAGCAGTTTCATTTAGAAATAATTTAGGCCGCAACCTGGACTTTGCCATTTGGGATTACACATCGGTAGAAAGAGCGCATTCAGAGGCTATATTAACCCCTTCGTTTCCACACATGTTGCAGATTAAGTCCTCACCCATTAACTTGGCCTAAATTGTGCTCAGTAGCATTGTTTTAATTCCCTTTTATTAAGCAACGTTCCTCAATCTCGACCCATGAAGACATCAGTACCCCCTTTTTCTCCCGCCCAGTCGCCGTCCATAGCCGGCCGAGTGACGGGCGCATTCGTGGCCCTTTTGCTATTGGGCGCGACGCCCGCGGCACAGGCCCAAACGTGGATGGTAAGCACCACGGCCCAAATCAAAATTGGCATTTTGGATAAATACGGCCAGCTGGGCCCGTACACGGCCACTTTTATCGTTCACAACGAGCGTACTGGCAAGGACTACATGCTGGTGAAGGAGCTCACCAAGGGCCAGACCGGCATCGATGTGCTTTTTCCCACGGACCCTTCCGACCCCGAATATTTCAAGGGTGAGGGCGGGGAAGCTGCCGCCGCTACTCCCGGCCGCTATACCTGGGAGTGCCAGGTGAAAGGCGTAAAAGCCGTGGGCGGCCGGTTTGTATTCCCCGAAGTGGCCAATGATGTTACGGTCATTAACCGCTGAGGCAAAAGGTCTTCCATTTTTTTAGCTCCGAATTCTCTGAAAGCCTGGCCCCGCGCCAGGCTTTTTTCGTTCACTCCAATCAGCATCCTTCTGGGCTGGCAGCCGGCATTTGGTTGCTGCGCGCACTCACCCTGACTTATTCGTATCGTGCCCCGTAAATCCTTCTCCGAACTCATCAACAGTCCCGGCATGCCGGTGCTGGTTGATTTCTATGCCACTTGGTGTGGCCCCTGCAAAACCATGGCCCCCATCCTGGAACAAGTCGCGGCGCAGCACGGCGGCAAGCTCCGCATTATTAAGATTGATGTGGACCGAAATGCGGCGGCGGCCCAGCAATACCGGGTGCAGAGCATTCCTACCCTGATACTGTTTCATCAGGGTAAGCCGGTGTGGCGGCAGGCGGGCGTGGTGCCGGCTGCCCAAATCGCGCAGGCCCTCCAGCCTTTTATGGGCAAACCCTAAAGGCTTGTTCAGCAAAAACCGATAAACTATCGACAGGGCATGGGCGTTGCTTAGCACGTTATCTTTGCCTGTTCTCTGTTGTTTTGCTTATGGTTATCCGTTCTGCTACGCGTTATTGGTTGCTGGTCTTGTTGTTGAGTTGGGGCGCGGCGCCGGTAGCGTGGGCGCAGAAGGCGGCCCGTTTCACCGTGAGCGGCACCGTACGCGGGGCGCGGGGCGAAACGCTGCCCGGTGCCAGCGTGGCGGTGCCATCCCTGGGCACGGGTACCGCCGCCGACTCGCTGGGCCACTACGCCCTGACGCTGCCTCCCGGCCGATACCAGTTGCGGGTGGCATTTGTGGGCTACGAAACCCTCGAACGCGAACTCAACCTCACCCGCAACCAGCGCCTGGGCTTTACGCTAGCGGAAAGCGGCAACGAGTTGGGCGAGGTAGTGGTGCAGGGCGCCGTGACGCTGGAACAGAAGCTCAAAACCACGCAGATGGGCGTGGAAAGCCTCAGCATCCGCGAGGCCAAGCTGCTGCCGGCACTCTTTGGCGAGGTCGACATTCTCAAAACGCTACAGTTGAAACCCGGTGTGCAGAGCGGTGGCGAGGGCACGAGTGGCCTGTTCGTGCGCGGCGGCTCGGCCGACCAGAACCTG
>JAYSZD010000289.1:0-1883 GCA_043738185.1 Hymenobacter sp.
CCCTGCACTTCTTCGCGCAACCCCAAAATTTCCTGCACCACGCCGCTACTGTCCGTGCCTTCGTAGGAAGCCACGCGAATAAAAACGATTTCACAGGGCCCGGTAATGCGCTTCAGCAGGTCGGAAGCAAACATAAAAGCGCCAGTAAGCACCACCACGAACAGCGGCTCGCGCCCCACGTAGTCGGCGCTAATGCGCGCGGCCAGCCCGGTTACGGCTTCATCCAGTTGGGCGACCGATAAATACGGCCGGAAGGCTTTGTTGTGAATGGTAATCTGGGACTGACCCATGCGGCGCGGGAAGAATGAGGTGCAAAGCTACTGACGGATTGTCTGAACCGCAGATTTATCGGATTTCCCGGATTCATCGGATTTTGTGGGCGCCCTTGCACGGCGGTGCGCTGGATTGGAGCCCCAGCGAATACTATCAGCAAAACACATGAGCTGAAAAAGCCGCTCCGATTCAGGAAGCGGCCTTTTGCAAAAAAATCATTTTCAGTCGGCCACAAAATCCGATGAATCCGGGAAATCCGATAAATCCGCGGTTCAGACTACTTCACTTCACGCAGCGTGGTGTAAATCACCTGCATCGCTGCGGGGGCGAAGTTGTCGGCAAAGCGTACGTTGGGGCGGGCGGCAACTTCGGTGCGCTCACTTTCCAGCTTCACCGGGGCCATGCCGCGCTCGCCGCCTTTTTCGGCAATGTGAGGCGCAATGACCAGCGACACGATGCTCATCAGCTTGATAAGGATGTTCATGCTCGGGCCGGAAGTGTCTTTGAAGGGGTCGCCCACGGTGTCGCCGGTTACGGAGGCTTTGTGGGCCTCCGAGCCCTTGTACTGCATCACGCCGTTCACCAGCACACCTTTTTCGAAGGACTTTTTAGCGTTGTCCCAGGCGCCGCCGGCGTTGCTCTGGAACATGGCCATGAGCACGCCGCTCACCGTGACGCCGGCCAGCAGCCCGCCCAGCACCTCGGCCGAAGAGGCGTTCGAAAATAGCCCACGGCAGCCAAAACCCACAATAATGGGCGTGAGCAGGGCAATGGCCCCCGGCAGAATCATCTCCCGAATGGCGGCCTGCGTGCTGATGGCCACGCACTTTTCGTACTCCGGCCGGCCCGTGCCCTCCATGATGCCTGGAATCTCGCGGAACTGCCGACGCACTTCCTGCACCATGGCCATGGCGGCCCGCCCTACGGCCGCAATGGCCAGCGAGGAGAAGATGAACGGAATCATGGCGCCAATAAAGACACCGGCCAGAATCGGGGCCTTGCTAATGTCGATAGACGTGATTCTGGCCGTGCCCATGAAGGCAGCGAACAGCGCCAGCGAGGTGAGCGCCGCCGAGGCAATGGCGAAGCCTTTACCAGTGGCGGCGGTGGTGTTGCCCACGGCGTCCAGAATGTCGGTCCGCTCGCGCACTTCCTTGGGCAGCTCGCACATTTCGGCAATGCCGCCGGCGTTGTCGGCAATAGGGCCGAAGGCGTCAATGGCCAGCTGCATGGCCGTAGTGGCCATCATGCCGGCCGCTGCGATGGCCACGCCGTAGAGGCCCGCCGCCTCGTAGCTCAGGATAATGCCGGCGGCCAGCACCAGAATGGGGAGCACCGTGCTTTCCATGCCCATCGCCAGGCCCCCGATGACGGTGGTGGCGTGGCCGGTGCTGCTCTGCTGCACGATGGTGTTCACCGGGCGCTTGCCCATGGCGGTGTAGTACTCCGTGATAATGCTCATCAAAGTGCCCACTACCAGACCCACTACCACGGCGTAGAAGATGCCCATGGCATCGAAGGAAAAGCCGCGAATGCTGAAATTACCCGAAGGCATAATCCACATGATGAGGAAGTAGGAGGCCACGGCCGAAATCACGACGGAAATGTAG
>JAYSZD010000290.1:0-4570 GCA_043738185.1 Hymenobacter sp.
CCGGGAGTGCAGCTGCGCCTGCGGGGCAGTGCGGGCCAGCAGCTGCACCCGACACTCGAAGCCGCTGAGCTGCTGCCGCACGGCCAGCGCAATGGCGCCCGCCCCGAGGATAACTACCCGGCGGCCGCGTAGCAGTCGGGCACGGTTGCGGACGAAGGCGCCGCCCACCCATTGCTTTTCGGCTTGCAGCACGGCCAGCTCGGGCAGGTGGCGGTAGAGTGCCAGCAGGCCCGCCACCATGGTTTCGGCGCAGGGCCAGGCAAAAAAGTCGCCCATGTTGGCCACCGGCACGCTCAGGTGCACGTTGCGGTAGCGCTCGAAGCCGGAAGAATCGATTTGCCAGAAGCGCAAGTTGGGCAGCGGGCCATCAAGCAGGGCTGGGGCCGGGTTGCCCAGCAGCACTTCGGCAGCCTGGAGGGCAGCCTGGGTTTGGCCGTGGTTGAGGTCGGCCCCAAAAGTGGCTTCCACGTCGGCGGGCAGCTGTTGCAGCAGGTAGGCGCGGGCAGCGGCGCTCAGGGGAGAATAAACGAAAAGACGCATGTGTAGGAATGAGCAAAGGCTGATTTGGAGCCGGTGGCCGTTATACGCGGGTTGGTCGTGCGCTGCGGTTGGCCGGACAAAAAAGAGCCTGGCCGATGCGGGCCGGGCTCTTTCCGTTCGCCTGGCACTTGCCAGAGGGTTTTCTGCTGTTGCGGTTAGCGGGCACTTTCGTTGCCATCTACGGGGGCGCTTTGGCTGTGCACGTTGGCGGCCACCAGCTCGTCGGGAATGACGTTGCTGGCCGTCACCTGCACCTTGTTCACCAGCACGTCAATTTGCGTGCCCGTGGCTTTCACTTCGTGGTAGAGCTCAAACGGGGCGTCGCGCTTGAACAAATCTTTGGTGATGGTAGTGACCTGCACGCCGTAGTGCTGCCGGATTTCGGCCGCGGCCTGGTCCAGCAGGTCCGGCTCCAGGGCCACCAGAATGAGGTTGTACTTGTCTTGCGCGAAGCAATTGGCCAGTTTGCGGCCAATGCCGCTGCTGGCGCCGATGATAAGGGCGGTTTATTGGGTTGCCATTATCTGTGGAAAGGTTGGGATATGGAGCTTTTCCTAACGCGGCAAATCCAGGTTGGTTATGGTTGGGGTGGCCGCAAGTAGCCAGTTTTGTCGGCGCGGGCTGCCTCGCCATTTACCGGGCAGCTTACTTTCTCACTAGGGCAATGCGGCGCTCCTGCACGACAAGGGTATCACCGGCCGCGAGCTGGTTCAGCACCGCCGGGTTTAACAGGTTCCATTGGCCACCGTAAGACAATCCGCAGATGCTGGTCTGGGGATTTCCGGATTGGACTATCCAGCTGAGCTGTGGAATATATAGGTTGCCGGCGTCAATTTGTAGCAGCCGAATGGGCCGAAACCTGCATATCTTCTCGAAAGTGCCACTAGTCATCGGCACTGCTACGCAACGTTTAACCGGCTGTTCAACTTCCATTTGAGCACCCAACTGTTCGCAACGGTTCGCATTAGAGGGAGCGGTAAGAACCGACACGGAGTCCTGCGCCGACAGCACGAGATACTTTGACTGTTGACCCGTTATTTCAGTTTTTATCGTGTCGCTTCTTCCGGGCGAATTGCTAGCCAAAGTTGCTCGTTTGTTGGCCGCAATGAGCAGTGTGAGCGAAGAGGTTGTTGGAATGGGGGTATCCGTGCGCGTAAATCTTGTGGCCCAGGTCCGCCGGCTTAAAAAGCGGTCTACCAACGCCGGATTATTCACCGCGCCGTCCCTGGTGTACATGATAATTGGCGCCGTTAAGACGGTGTTTTGGGCTTGGTATTCGCCAGTTAATACCAGCGGCGCTTCGGATTCCTTGGTGCCGCAGCCAGTGACAACAAGTAGGCTAAATGCCAGCGGGTAGAGAAGATGCTTCATGGAAGAAGAGAAAGGCGCAAAGACGGGGAAAGAAGCAAATGTAAGTGCCGGCGCCAAAGCGCCACATGGTAACAGTGATTGGCATCCCCCGTCAGGCCCCTCGGACCTAAAAGTCCAGCAGCCGTTTGACGCGTACGGGGTAGATAAGAAGAGGCGATTGGCTGCTCCCACTGCGCACAAAGGGGCCGCTAATACATCAGCATCTTTACCCCAATAGCAGCTGCTTGCCGGGCTTTTCGTGGGGGTAGTTGGCGATGATATCGCGCAAAATCAACATGTCTTTGGGGCAGGCCTGGGCGAAGGCTTGCCAGTGCTGCAATACCACGCAATCCGGCATTTCGACCACGGCGATGATGGCATCCCAGAAGGCGTCCCAGCTCACGCCGTACCACTCGGGAAAGCCCAGCTCGCGTTTCATCAGCATATGAAAAGCGGCTTTGGTGTCGATGCCGGCGAGGTCGATGGTCATTGAGGTGGATTTCGCTGGCGCGCGTCTGTGACGCGTGCCGACTGATTTGGCGTCTCTGACGCCCCGTTAGAATATTCTGCTGTTGGTTGTCGACGAGTCAAAGAATCGAACCCAGTGGGCAGCGCGTCGCAGACGCGCGCCAACGGAAGCTTCTGGTCCCGGTGCTGGGTGAAGCTACGGGGTGTAGTACTGTTGCGCTATATTCGTCTAGGTTGATGGCAGAAACGGTCAGCATTGGCATGTGAAGTCAAAAGCAGAAAACAGGAGGAAAAGCAAGTGTTTGACTTGGCGTACCGTGCCTATTTCTTTATCAGAGCGATAGTTCTTTCCTGCACTACTAAGGTGTCTCCGGCGGCCAATTGATTCAGTACCGCAGTATTAAACATGTTCTCAGGGCTGATTCCTGCCTGCCAGCAACTGCTATATTGTGGGTTCCCTGACTGAACAAGCCAGCTAAGCCACGGAATGAAAAGCTGTCCTGCATTGATTTTAATAACATAGCTTGGTCGAAATTTGCAGCGTTGCGAATAGCCTGTTGCCGGGGCAGTATTTATGCAACGCTTAACAGGTACTTCCAACTTCATCTGCGTGGACAACTGGGTGCACCGGTCTGTAGTGGGATTGGAGTAAGAAAGAGACACCGAATCAAAGGGCGTTGCTACAAAGTGACTTGCGTGTTGCACAGTGATTTCCGCTTCTACCACGTCGGTTCTTCCGCTAGCTGGAACAGTTGTAGTAAAAGTGACTTGTTTATTGCCTCTAATCGTGACAGAATGCAAAAAAGAATTTGTATCGTAAAACGAGGGAACATCGGTCCGCGAAAAATAGCCATTTATGAATATTTGACGACTCAGAAAACGGTCTATCAATGCTTGGTTGTTTCCTTTCACCACTCCATCTTTGGTATACATAATTATGGGGGTCGCCGTAAGGACGTTGGCAGCTTGATATTCGCCGTCCAATACAACTGGAGCGTCTTCCTGTTCTTTAGTGCAGCCGTTTATGAGTATCAGGACTAAAGCCAATGAGTAGAATGGATGCTTCATTAAAAATTAGTTAAGGTTGAGCGGAAGTAAATGTAATGGTTGCCGCGCAAGAAACGCGGCTAAAAAGTGCCCCATTGTTCTTACTGATTCAGTGCCATCTTGGCGCGCAAAACCGTCACGAAGCCGTATCCAGCACATCGTCTCCATCATCAGCCATCGTCTTGGCCAGCTTCTCAATATTTAAGCTGCGAGCCGAGGCATCGAATATTTCCCGATAAGTCCCTTGCCGGGCGTACAACTCGTCGTGGGTGCCGCTTTCCACGAGGCGGCCTTTTTTCATGACGTGGATGCAGTCCGAATCCACGATTTGGGCGAGGCTGTGGGAAATGATGACCACCGTGCGGTTTTGCTTGATGGCGTCGAGCGAGTTTTTGATTTGCTCGGTGGCGATGGCGTCGAGGCTGGCGGTGGGCTCGTCGAGGAAGATGATGGGCGGGTTTTTGAGGAAGAGCCGGGCAATGGCGATGCGCTGCTGCTGGCCGCCGCTCAGCTGCTGGGCATCGGACTGGTACTGGCGCGGCAGGTCCAGAATCTGGTCGTGCAGGTAGGCCTGCCGGGCGGCAGCTTCGATGTCGGCTTGGGTGGCTTCGAAGTCGCCGTAGCGAATATTTTCCTCGATGGTGCCCTTGAAAATGTGGTTTTTCTGGAGGACCAGGCCAATGCGCTGGCGCAGGGCCTGGGTGTCGTAGTCGGCCAGGGGGCGGCCGTCGAGCAGCATCTGGCCGGAATCGGGGGCGTAGAACTTGCAGAGCAGGTTGATGATGGTGCTTTTGCCGGCGCCGCTCAGGCCCACGAGGGCGGTGGTCTTGCCGGCTTCAATGGTGAGGCAGACGTCGTGCAGGGCCTGAGTGCCGCTGGGGTAGGTGAAATCGACGTTGCAGATGTCGAAGCTGCCACGCACGTCGCCGGGCGGGAGCGTGCCGGTGGCCTCCACGGCATCATCGGCGTCGAGGATGGCGAAGAAGCCTTCGGAGTAGGTGAGGGCCTCGTTCATCTCGTCGTAGATGCGGTGGAGCTGCCGAATGGGCGCCGACACGTTGTTGAAGAGCAGAATGTGGAACATGATGGCCCCGATGGAAATCTCCCGGTTGAGCACGAGGTAGGCCGTGAGGACGATGATGACGGTCACGCCAATCTGCTCCAC
>JAYSZD010000291.1:0-1875 GCA_043738185.1 Hymenobacter sp.
CACCCCACTACCTACTACTGGCGCGGCGCCTGGAACGCCAGCCTCAGCAACCGCCGCGTCAACCGCTTCACCGACCGCAGCACCATCCGCAAGCAGGCCAGCGTGTTCAATGCCGCCGCCCGCATTTACGCGCCGCGCTACCGGCAGGCTACCCTCTACTCCTTCTTCGACTCCACCGCCGAGGGCAACAGCCGCCAGGCCCTGAACCTCGCCTACACCGATGTGCGTCGGGCGTTTCAGTACTACTTCACGCACCACAACCAGGGCCGTCCCATCATCATTGCCGGCCATAGCCAGGGCACCGACCACGCCACGCGCCTCCTGCACGAGTTTTTTGACGACGACCCCAAGCTGCGTCGCCGGCTCGTGGCCGCCTACCTCATCGGCTTCAAGGTGCGGCCCCGCGAGTACAAGACCATCACGCCCTGCAAGGACTCGCTCGAAACCGGCTGCTTCGTGGCGTACAATTCCGTGGCAATCGGCAACGAATTTCCGCCCTTCAGCCGCGTGGCCGTCACCAACCCCCTCACCTGGACGCAGGACACGCTCCGGGCGCCCGCCAGCCTCAATCGCGGCGGCGTCAGCCAGCGCTTCAAGCGTATCGACCCGCAGGTGACCGATGCCAAAATCCACGACGGCCTGCTCTGGGTCACGCCGCCCAAGCCCGGCGGCTACCCCCGCTTCCTGCTCCCCGGCGAGTTTATCCTCCGCCACTCCTTCCACATCGCCGATTACAATCTGTTCTACCTGAACCTGCGCGAGAATGCCCAGGCGCGGGTGCGGGCCTGGCAGCGTACCTCCCGATAATACCACACCGTGAGGCGTATTCCGGGCTCACTGACTAATTTTTGCTTGTAGCGTATTTTCCATAAAAATAAAATTTCGCTACAAGGCCGTAGCAAAATTTTATTTTTATGGAAAATACGCTACAGTATTTTTCACCTTTTCGGCTATGCCCTGCTCACTTTTAACCTACATAAGAACGCCCAGTCGCGGGTGTGGACTTGGCAGTCAGTCAACAAGTAGGTCCTGCTCAAATTGAGCGCGTAAATGGGTTATCTGAGCGTCAGGATTTCGATAGTCGAAAGCATCAATTGAAGCCCAGAAATGATTTTCATTGAACCCGATAAAGTCATTGACCGAAGCCAGTGCTACGTTATGCAACTGATAAGCCACGGGGCCCGCAAATTTGCCGATGGCAATGGGTTGCTTATCATCCGTCAAGGGAGTAGGAGCAGTGCGAATGCTTAAAAGGAAGGTGTATAGAATTCCTCAATAAGCAGCTTTACGTTCGTTGTCCATAGTGCAAGTAAGGCAACGAAAAAGCCCCGCCGGCTCAATGCCAGCGGGGCTTTCAATTTAGCTAAAAACGGCAATTAAGCGCCGATAGCTACACGCTTGAAGTCCGAAACCGTCATGCCCTTCGACTTGCTGTCGAGAAGCTGAGCAATGGTCATCGAGGTGTCTTTTACGAATTCCTGGTTCAGCAGGGTGTTGTCCTTGTAGAACTTGTTGAGTTTGCCCATGGCAATTTTCTCCAGCATCGCCTCAGGCTTACCTTCGGCGCGGGCCTGCTCTTTGCCTACCTCAATTTCACGCTCAGCAATGGAAGCATCAACACCGTCTTTGTCCACGGCAATGGGCTTCATGGCTACGATTTGCATGGCTACGTCGCGGCCTACGGCAGCAGCGTCAGCGTCGCCCACGTTCTTCAGGCCCACGAGGACGGCTTTTTTGTTGTCGGAGTGGATGTAGGAAGCCACTTTCTCGGCGGTCAGCGTGGCATAGATTACCTCCAGCTTCTCACCGATTTTGCCCATCAGGTCGGTCACGTGCTCCTGAATGCTGGTGCCGTCCGAAGCCGTAGCAGCCATG
>JAYSZD010000292.1:0-1874 GCA_043738185.1 Hymenobacter sp.
TTCGCTGGGTGGCCCCGTAATACTGGGGCAACGCGACTTTATATATGAGTAAAAATTGCTCGCGGTGGTCCGCTGAAAAACGTGGTTTTGGGTGTTGGCGGGCTGGCCGGAGGGGCCTGCTGTGCGTCGGACTGTGGGTGGGCATGGGGCTGGCCGCTCAGGCGCAGCCCGCCGCAACCAGCCCCGCTGCCGGGGCCACGCTGCTGCGGCCCGCCGCCGTGTTCGATGGGCAGAACCTGCACCAGGGCTGGGCAGTGCTGGTAGAAAACGACAAGATAACGGCCGCCGGCCCGGCAACTCAGGTGGCGTTGCCCGTCGGTGGCCGCACCCTCGACCTGCCCGGACTTACCCTGCTGCCCGGCCTGATTGAAGGCCACGCGCACCTGCTGCTGCACCCCTACAACGAAACTTCCTGGAACGACCAGGTGCTATTGGAGTCGCAGGCCCTGCGCGTGGCCCGCGCTACGGTGCACGCGCAGCGCACGCTGCTGGCGGGCTTCACCACGGCCCGTGACCTGGGCAGCGAAGGCGCCGGCTACGCCGATGTGGGCCTGAAGCAGGCCATCGACCAGGGTGTTATTCCCGGCCCGCGCCTGTTGGTGGCCACGCGGGCGCTGGTGGCTACGGGTAGCTACGGCCCCAAACTGGCTACTGACCTCAATGTGCCCCAAGGCGCCCAGGAGGCCGACGGCGTAGATGGCTTGGTGCGCGCCGTACGGGAGCAAATCGGCAAAGGAGCCGACCTTATCAAAGTATACGCCGACTACCGCTGGGGGCCAAATAATACCGCCCAGCCCACATTTTCGCAGGAAGAGTTGACGCTCATCGTGCAGACGGCCCGTTCGGCGGGCCGGGCCGTGGTGGCGCATGCTTCTACGGTGGAAGGCATGCGGCGGGCCACGCTGGCCGGTGTCGAAACCATTGAGCACGGCGACGAAGGCACAGTCGAAATTTTCAAGCTGATGAAGCAGCGCGGCGTGGCGCTGTGCCCCACCGTGGCCGCCGGTGATGCCACTTCGCAATACAAGGGCTGGAAAAAAGGCCAGGAGCCCCAGCCACCGCGCATTCAGCAAAAACACATCAGCATGCAGGCCGCCCTGAAAGCCGGCGTGACTCTGGTGATGGGCGGCGACGTAGGCGTGTTCACACACGGCGACAACGCCCGCGAGATGGAGCAGCTGGTGCAGGACTTTGGCCTCACTCCGCTGCAGGTGCTGCGCCAGGCCACGAGCGGCAACGCCCGAATTTTCCATCTTGCCGACCGCGGGAGCATCCGACCTGGTCTGTTGGCCGACCTAGTAGCCGTGGCCGGCGACCCTACCCAAGACGTAGCCGCCGTGCGCCAAATCCGATTGGTAATGAAGGGCGGCGTACTCTACAAATAACGATTAGCGGTTAATGGGAAGGTAGTTCTATTCACCGCTTATTAGGCTTGTTATTATTTAGTTATCAAGATTTTAAATTGATAAAACCTGATAAAGGCAAAGTCGTCATGCTGAGCTTGTCGAAGCATGACGACCTTCTTAAAACTAACTGATTTTCAATTAGTAATAAGCCCTATTGGATATGGCGCACGCTGCTGCCGCCGCTGCTGGATTTGGATACTTTGGCGGCACCCTTGTAGCGGATGTCGCTGCCGCCAGATGCGTTGACGGAAATTTCGCTCTCCGCCGATACGTTAGCGTCGGAGCCGCCGCTGGCGCTTACGGTGGCTGCGGTGCTGCGCAGGGCGAAGCCGTCGTAGTCGGAGCCGCCGCTCACGTTTACTTTCAGGCGCCCGGCACGGCCGGCCAGCTTGATATCGCTGCCGCCGGATGCCTGCACGGAAATGGTTTTGGCGGTCAGGGTGAGGTCGATGTCGCTGCCGCCGCTGG
>JAYSZD010000293.1:0-4558 GCA_043738185.1 Hymenobacter sp.
GCCACTCTAGTATTGGCTATAAGAAGCCCTATTACTTTCACCAACAACAACTTGCCAACATCACCCAATTCTCTCCTGTCTAACTAGACCACCTCAAGCAACAGATATTCGGTGTATAGCCTAACCTTAGCTTTTGAATGATTCTGCAACACGTTCTTGGTCGAAGTATTTTTGCTACCCATTTTAGTTGTTACTACAATGTACTCAAAAATTTAGCATTTTTACCAGGGACTTTCCCTGCTGTGGAGGATAATTCTGTCTATTCTCATTACAGCAAGGTAAAAGGATATAAAATTCCAGATAACTGCAACGCTTTGGCAAAAAAGAGTCTCCACGTTCACGTTTCAAGGGGCGTATCTAGCTCTCCGGCTGAACTAGTGTTCAGCACGCGTTCGCTTTACTTTTGATTGGAACGGCAACTTGCCGTCTCAAAAAGGGCAATAAATCTATCGGGAAGTATTCGCTGACGGGGTCAGCACGCCGCTGGCTTCGCTCAAGTGTTTTTCGAGCAGGAGGCGGTCAATGATGGCCGTAAACGTTACCCGGTGTTCCTCGCTGGGGCGCCCAAAGCCCAACAACCGGGTCGCGGGCAACGCCACTGCTTCCCGCTCCAAGGCGAAGCTGTCCCGTACCACCGCGAGCACTGCCGCGGCCAGCTCTTCGGGCGCGATGAACCCGAGCTTGCGCGAGACCGCTGGCAAGGCGTTTCGGTCCCGCAACGGCGTGCCCGACGCCAGCATGGTGGGCGTCCATAAAAATTCGCCTTGCTGCCGGATGCTGCCCATTTTCCCGGCCAGCCGGATGGCGTCGGCGACACTGGCGCGAATGCGGGAGCCGACTTGCGTCGCCCCCGTGGCCGAGGCCAAGCGCCGGGTGACCTCGTCGGCGTGGACGGGGCTTTCCACGGCGACGACCTCCGCCACCCACGCGGCCAGCCGGCCCGCGGGGTGCTGGTGCAGTTCCTGCTGCCGGATGACCGCCGGCAACTGGGCGACCTGGTACGGCACCGCCGCGGTCGTCCCAACGGCGGCGGGCTCTTCCCGCGCCAAGGTGCTGGGCAACGCGTCTGGAACTACCTCTTCTTCTTCCGGCTCATCGGGTTGGTCCAGAGCCAAGAGGCGGCGGGCTTCCTCGATGGCGGCCACGACCCGTTCGACTTCGCGGGCGGGGTCGCGGGACCAATCAGTGCTCCAAATGCGGTGCAGGCGCCAGCCCACGGCTTCGAGCACCTGCTGGCGCAGCCGGTCGCGGTCGCGGGCCGAGCGGGCGGAGTGGTACATGGCCCCGTCGCATTCGATGCCGAGCACGTAGCGGCCGGGCTGGTCGGGGTCGACCACGGCCAAGTCGATGTAGAAGCCCTGGCTGCCAATTTGCGGGCGCACCTGGTAGCCCCGGGCCGACAGGGCCCGGTACACGGCTTCTTCAAACGGCGATTCCATTTCCCGGCCGGTTTCCTCGTTCTGGTTCAGCCGGCCGTGTTGGGCAAAGTTGAGGAAGGTCTTGAGTGCCGCCACGCCCTTGGCCCGGGTGCGATTCAGATCCAGGTCATCCGCCGTCAAGTTGGTGTACACCTCGCAGCGCTGCTTGGCGCGGGTAATTAACACGTTCAGGCGCCGCTCGCCGCCCTCGCCGTTGAGCGGGCCGAAGCTCATGGTCAGGTACCCGTCCTTCGTGCGCCCGTAGCCGATGCTGATGAGGATGACGTCGCGCTCGTCGCCCTGCACGTTTTCCAGGTTCTTGATGAAAAAGGGCTCGTGCGCGTGGCGGTTAAAAAAGGCTTCGGTTTCCGGGTGCTGCCTGCGGCGGATTTCCAGCGCGTCCTGAATCGCTTGGCGCTGGGCGGTGCTGAACGCCACCACGCCCAGCGTCAGCTTGGGGGTGGTGCGGGCGTGGTGCAGCACGGCGTCGGCCACGGCCGCGGCCTCGAGCGGATTGGTGCGCGTGGTGCCGCGCTCGTAGTGCGTCTCGGGCAGGTGGTGGTACACCAACCCCAGCTGCCCCTGGCCGCCCGGGCTGGGGAAAATCACCAGCTTGTCCTCGTAAAACAGGTGGTTGGATGCCGCAATCAGGGACTGGTGCAGGCTGCGGTAGTGCCAGCGCAGCATGCGCTCGGGCATCTGGCGGGCTTTGCACAGCTCCAGGATGCTTTGAATGTCGGCCGTCACGTTCTCTTCGTCCGCGGCCTCGCCGGCACCGGTGAGCGAGTCGAAAAAGCTGGTGGGCGGAAGTTGCTTGGAGTCGCCCACCACGACGAGCTGTTTGCCGCGCGCCACGGCACCGAGCGCATCCACCGGCTTTACTTGGCTGGCTTCGTCGAACACCACGAGGTCAAACGCGACCGCGCCCGGCGGCAGGTAGTTCGCCACCGAGAGCGGCGACATCATGAACACGGGCTTGATGGCCTGCACGGCCCGGCCGGCCTGCTCCATCAGCTTGCGCAGGGGCAGGTGCCGGCTCTTCTTAGCAAACTCGTTTTTGAGCAGCAGCATTTGCCCGCCGGCCTGCGGGTTGGGCAGCTGCGCGTGGTGGTTTTGCATGGCCCGCACGCGGTGGTGGTACAGGCTGTCGCGGTCGGCCTGCCGGAAGCGGGCCGCCAATTCCTCGTGCCCGGCCCGCTCGAATTGCCGCAAGGCCGGGTGCTGTTCGTAGGCCAGCTTTTGGAGATATTCCAGCCACGTCTGCCGCACGGCCGCCGCCAGGAAGCGGTCCGCTTCGGGCCAGCGCTCGGCCAGCAGCAGCAATTCGGGCAGCTGCTCGGTTTGCACACCGGCGGCGACGTTGTTCCATTCGGTGACGAGGCGCAAGGCCGGCACGTCGGCGGCCCAGGCGCTGAGCGTGCCCGCCTGCGCCGCAAACGGCTGGAACTGCAGGCGCCCGTCGGGGCCAAAGCGGCGCGCCTCGTTCAGGCGCAAGGCGTCGACCAGCGCTTGCAGCGCGGTGCGGTGCGCCCCCAAAGCAGCTTCCAGCGCCCCGACGGGGCCCGCAATGTCTTCGGGACGGGCGGTCTGAGCGAGGTAGGCCAGGAGTGCGGTGGGCAGCTCGTGACGGGCAATCCGCTGGTGCGTCCCCGTGAGGTACTCGGCCACCCGGCGAAGGGCCAGCCAGTCGGAGCGCAGCCCCTGCCACGCCGCCCCGAAGAGCGGGCCCGCAAAGGCCGCCGCTTCCGTAATGGTTTGGCTGTGCCGCGCAGCTTCGTGAAGGGCATCAATCACGGCCACCAGCTCCGGGGCCTCGTCGGGCAAGGGCCCTTGCCACACGCTTTGCAGGCGCTTGCGGGCACGGCGGTAGTCGCCGCTGAGGAACTTCCACCACTTGCCGCCATAGGCAAGTAAGGTCGCGCGTTCGGCGAGCAATTGCTGGCTCCAGGCTTCGGGTAGCAGCACGGCATCGTACTGTTGGTGCAGGGCCGTGAAGGCCGCGCCCGCTTGCAAGAGGTCCGCGACGCGGGAGGGTTGCTGCGTCCAGGTTGCGTCGGCCACGGCCGCGCCGGCTAGACCAGGCGCCAGCTGGGCGTGCCGGGCCGGCGGCAGCAGGGCCTCGGCCGCCGCGCGGTCGGCGGGGTGGGGCAGCCCCAATTGCCCCGCCAAGGCGTCGGCAGCGGTTTGCAGGGCTTGGACGGCGGCATGGGCGGTACTCAGGTGGGTGCCCAACGCATCCTGCGCGGCCGGCAGCAGCACCAGGAGCTCGCTGCCCCAGAACAGCAGGTTTTGGGGGACGCCGACTTTCTGCAACGTGGCTTGCAACCGGGTGCCCAGGGCTTCGGCGTGGGCGGCGTCCGCATCGGTCCAGGTGGTCAGGTGGGCAAAGGCAATGCGGGGCAGCGGCACCGGGCCCCGTTCTTCAACCAACCGCAGCAATTCGCCGGTCACCTGCTGGGCCGTGCGGCGGCTGCGGCCGAGGGGGGCATTGACGGCCAAGGCGTAATCGTTGAGTGCCTGCCGGTAGCGCGGCAGCTGGGCCATTTGGTCGGCCACGCCGGCGGCCGTAGCGGGCCGGCCCAAGCTCAGGGTGTGGCGCAGCTCGTCGTGCAAGGCTTTCTTGTTGGCTTTGTGGCTGTGCAGCTCCAAACAGGCCGCCCCCAGGCCCAAGGTGTCGAGCCGGCGCTTGACGACTTCCAAGGCGGCCATCTTCTCGGCGACGAACAACACCTTCTTGCCCGCGCCGATGGCCTCGGCCAGCAGGTTGGCGATGGTTTGCGACTTGCCCGTGCCGGGCGGGCCCTGAATGACCAGGTTGCGGCCCTCGTGCACGGCCAGCAGCGCCAGCAGCTGCGACGAGTCTGCGTCCAAGACCTGGTGCAGTTCGGCCGCCGGGCTCTCCGTGTCCAAAAACGCCGTGTCGCCCACCGTGGGCGCGGCATCGCGAAACCCCGTATCGGCGCCCAGCAGGGCCCCGATGGCGGGGTGCGCGAGCAAACTGTGGCCCGCCGGCCACGTCGCCGGGTCCAGGTCCCGGTACAGCATGAATTTTCCAAACGAGAAGAAGCTCAGCGCGAGGCTGTCCACCTCGACGCGCCACCGCGGCAAGCCCGCAATGGCCGCCGTTACGGCGGCGTAGT
>JAYSZD010000294.1:0-1871 GCA_043738185.1 Hymenobacter sp.
CGGATTAACTCAAAATCGTCCTCAAAATCCGGGCAATCCGTTTAATCCGATAAATCCGCGGTTCATGCCTTGTACAGCAGCTCGTAATACTCCTTGGCCATGCGGCCCGACTCGAACTCGGGTTCTACGTCCTTCATGGCGGTTTTTACCACTTTCAGGAAAGTCTTGGGCTGGTCGTAGTACATCGGCAGCACCGCGTTTTCGAGCACGTCGAGCAGGGTTGTGGCTTCCTGGTCGTCTTTCACGTTTTCGGGCAGGTGCTCATCGGAATGAGCGATGAGGAAACCGTTTTCGCCGTCGCGGCAGAATTCGGGAATCCAGCCGTCGGCAATGCTCAGGTTCACGCTGGCGTTCATGGCGGCGGTCATGCCGCTGGTGCCGCTGGCCTCGCGGGGGAAGCGCGGTGTGTTCAGCCAGATATCGGAGCCCTTCTTCATGGCCGCCGACAGGCCCAGCTCGTAGCCGGTGAGCACGGCGCAGTTTTTCAGGTGCGCCGTGCGCTTGATGATTTCATTGAACATGTCAATCGCGCCGAAATCCTTGGGGTACGGCTTACCGGCCCAAATCATCTGAATGGGCCGCTTGGCGTCGGTAGCGAGTTGCACGAAGCGGTCGAAATGGCGCAGAATGAGGTCGGCGCGCTTGTAGCCGGCAAAGCGCCGGGCCCACACCACGGTCAGCACCTCGGGGTCGAAGATGTTGCCGGTCTGGTCGGCCACTATTTTGAACAGGTCTTTTTTCAGCTCCTGCTTGCGGGCCAGCAGGGCCGCGTCGTCCTTGGCTTTGAGGGCGGCGGCCAGCTGCTGGTCGCGCCAGTACAGGCCGTTCTGGCTATTGGTGATGGGGACAATGGGGCAAATACCTTCGTAGTGGCCCCACATGTCCAGGCTCACGAGGCCGTGCACCTTGCTCACGGCGTTGGCTTTGCGAGCAAAGCGCAGGGCGGTGAGCGTGTAGTTGAGGGCGTCGTTCTCGATGCGAGCCACGCGGCGCACTTCCTCCTCGGGCACGCTGCCAAAGAAGCTCATATCGGTGAGCAACTGCATGGGGCGCTCCTCGTTGCCGGCCAGCTCGGGCGTGTGGGTGGTGAACACCAGGCGCTTCTGTACTTCGGCTAGGTTGCGGCCGTGCTGCTCGTAGAGGTAGAACGCCAGCGGCAGGCCGTGGCCTTCGTTGAGGTGGTACACGTCGGTTTTGCGGCCGAGCAGGTCGAGCATCTTGCCGCCGCCCACGCCCAGCAGGATGCTTTGAGCCACGCGGGTGGCGGCGTCGGGGTCGTAGAGATGGTGCGAAATGGTGCGCGAGAGGTGGTCGTTCTCGGCCACGTCAGTGGTAAGGAAGAACATCGGCACGGTCCCGAACACTTCCGGCGCCAGGTACAGCACCTTCACAAACACATCGGCGCCATGAATGGTGATGGGAAACAGCAGGCCGGTGTCTTCCAGAAACGAGTAGTGCTTCTGGCGGAAGTCGGCCCGCATGGTCTGGTCCGCGTTGCGGCCCTGGTCGTAGTAGCCGAAGCTCCACAGAATGCTGATGCCGACCAGATTTTGCTTGAGCTCGTAGGCCGAGCGCATGTGCGAGCCGGCCAGGAAGCCCAGGCCGCCAGAGTAGGTTTTCAGCGCCTGGTCGATGCCAAACTCCATGGAAAAGTACGCGGCGGCCGCCTTGTATTTGGCTGCGGGCGCATAAGGTTTGAAGGTGAAAGCCATAACGAATTAAAATCTACCGGTTACTGCCGGTGCTTTAGAAAAAGGCGTTTAAAAAGAATGTATTGGCCTGAATGGCAGGCAAACGAAGGCGCAAGGTCCGAAGCTTTCGCCCAATAAAGCAAAGGGCTGGTGTTAGTTGGCGGGCGGGGGGCAGAACGG
>JAYSZD010000295.1:0-1870 GCA_043738185.1 Hymenobacter sp.
CGACCGCTAAGATAAAGGTAGCGGTTGAGCAAATCGCCGTGGCGGTTTTCCTCGGCCGTCCAGCCCCGAATCCACTCGGCCCAGCCGTTGTTGGGGTCGCGGTTCAGGTCGTCGAGCTCGTGAAACCAGGCCTCGTAGTTGGGCAGTGCTTCCTCGGTGATGGTGTCGCCGATAAGCACGGCCAACAGGTCGTAGCTGAGGTTGCCGGCTTTCTCTCGCAGCTCCTTCACCTCATCAAAAAAAGTATCCTTCCGCGAATCCGGCAGATAGTCGGCGGGCTGCCAGCTGTCTTCCACACTCTTGAGGAAGGTGTTCATATTAGCTTTCAAAAAGCCCTCCATGTGCTGGAGAACTTCGGCGCGGGAAGTCATGGTGGAGGAGAGCATAAAACGGGGCACGAAAACGTGAGTAAGTAATAAATAAACGCTTTTCAAAGAAACGCTTTTTACGGAGCAAAGGTCCGCTGTTGGGACGCCGGGCCGGGTATAAAATTATGGCATTGGTGCCCTGCTGACCGGCAAATACCGTGCGCTACTCCAATTCAGCGGTCAAACCCGGCTACTTAGGGGGCCGCATCAGCGCAGTACCGGCTGGTAAAACCGAAAGGAAGTGTCGGCGGGCAATGCCGCCAGGGGCCGAAGCTCAACCGTTGAGTCTGACTCTGCTTCATATCGAAAACGACGGTTCAGCCACTGCGCCGTTTCGGCGGTAAGCAGCCACTGGGCGGGCGGCGCGGCACCGGCCAAACGGCGCAGGGCTTTGGGAGGGTCGGCCGTGCCCAGCAGCCGTTGCCGCAGCCGAACCTGTGAGGGGTCCTGCGTTTGCCAGCCGGTGAGCAGCAGCGTGGCCGTTGAGCTCGGATACCAGGTGCGAAACGGGGAGAGACTTTTGAGGAAATCGGTGGTGCCACCCAGTATCAGCACGGCGCCCTGCGCCTGTTGCTTGAGCTGCCGCAGCGCCGTTTCGTGGTGGTACCGCTCGGCGCTCAGCACGTAGCGGCGGTGGGTGGTTTTGATTGCGTAGAGCGCCAGTATCAGTACGCTTAGCCCACAGGCCAGCCGGCGCCAGAGCGGAGGCCACGCCTGCCCAAAAGTAGATGGCGGCATTTCCATTTTCTCGCCCAGATACGACGACTTAGAAACGGCAGACCGCACGGCGCCCGCCAGGAAAGTGAGATTGGCCAGCACCCAGAAATCGAGAACGGGCAAGGCAATTCGCGGGGGCAATTTGAGCACGCCAGCGAATAAAATAGCCACCCCGCAAAACCCGATTTGCACGAGCCAAAACTCACGCTGTTTTGCACGGCGGCGGGCCACGGCAAGCGCCGTAACGGCTAGTGCCAGGAGCAGGGGAAAATAGTCGCGCACCAACAATCCGGCGCGCAAAACCAGCTTGGCAGGCACCACGCTTCCAACAAAAATTCGGGCGTCGAAAACATAGGCCCGGCCCATCAGGCCCTCATTTACCACGGTTGTGTCGCCGAGTAGCCAAAGGCTAACTGCCGCCGTGCCGAGGCTATCGGCGGGCGTGCGGGGCCGGGGCACCAGTTGGTTGAAATCGAGAATACGGGCCAGAGACTGGTACTGGCGCTGAGCCCGGCTTTCGGCGGGAGTGGCCACTGTGGCCGCCACGCCAAAGGCCAGCGCCAGCATCAGGCCGCCACCTACCACCACCGGCCTCGCACCACGCCAGGAGCCCGCCAGCCAAAAAGCTGTCGGCAACGCAATGCCGAACCCCAAAACTGCCAGATTGGGCCGGATGCTCCACGCAGCCAGCAAACCAGCCAGCCCGACCAGCAGCGCCCCCCGATTCTTTGGCCGCTGGGCCGCAAACAGCACCCCCGCGCCCGCCAGCAGCACGCCCACCCGCA
>JAYSZD010000296.1:0-1870 GCA_043738185.1 Hymenobacter sp.
GTCAGCCGCCGGCAGGGCAAAGGGAGTAATGGGACGGGACATATAGCCCCAACGCTAAGCCCCTTATTTTGTTGCTGAATTCGCTTGACGCAGCACTAGGGCGAGTAGAGGACGGGTACGTAACTGATGTTACGCACGGAGTTGGCCGAGTTGATGGTACACCGCTTTGAGCCCGACGTTATAGAGGAGAGCATCAAAAAGTGTGGGGCAGTCGGGTTCAGCCACCTCCTGGCTTAACTTGGGAGCCCATCTCTGTTGGTGAACGCCATGCCTCCACCCGCTGTGCCCCCTTCTTCCGTCGGCGATGACCGTCTGGCGGCGGTCTACCAGCTCAAGATTCATCTGCTGGGTATCAGTCCTCAGATTTGCCGGCGCGTGTTGGTACGGGGCGATACGACGCTGGCGGAGCTGCATCACGTCTTTCAAGTGGTGATGGGCTGGGACAACTGGCACCTACACAGTTTCAAGCTCTGGGGCAAAGAGTACAGGATTCCGTATGCCGGCGGCAGCTACTTTGCCGACGATGCCCACCGGGTCCACCTGGGCGATTTCCCGTGGCAAGCCAACGACAAGTTCACCTACACTTACGATTTCGGCGATTATTGGCTCCATCAGGTGCGAATCGAAAAGGTGTTGTCCCCAACTGCTCTGTCGGTCCACCCGGTGTGCGTGAGTGGCCGCCGGGCCTGCCCACCGGAGGAGGTCGGCGGTCCCGGGGGCTACAACCAGCGGACGCTCGACCAGTTTAGCTGGGCCTACGAAGCCCGGGACCGCTTACTGGCTGGTGAGGACATCCGGGAGGACGACGTGCCGACCTGGTTCTGGACCTATCGGCCGGAGCACTTTGACAAGGGGAAAGTCAACGAACGTCTGGCGAAACTGTATCAACTTAAGGGTAGTCTCGATTTCCTGTATTCGCAGGGCGGCTACGACTATTTTTTCGCACCTGACAACTGAGCGAATTCGTATTAAGAAAACCACTTGGTTTTCCTGATACAGATTTTACGCGCGTTCATCCGCGAAAAAGTAGTCGTAGCCGCCCTGTGAATACAGAAAATCAGGATTACCCTTAAGTTGATACACTTTCGCCAGTTGTTCATTCACCCGGGCTTTGTCGAAGTGTTCCGGTCGGTAGGTCCAGAACCAGGTCGGCACGTCGTCCTCCCGGATGTCCTCGCCGGCCAGCAGGCGGTCCCGGGCTTCGTAGGCCCAGCTAAACTGGTCCAGTGTGCGCTGGTCGTAGCCACGAGGACCGCCCACTTCCTCGGGTGGGCAGGCGCGGCGGCCACTCACGCAAACCGGGTGGGCCGACAAGGCGGTCGGCGGGAGCACCTGTTCCACCCGCACCTGGTGGTGCCAGTAATCGCCGAAGTCGTAGGTGTAGGTGAATTTGTCGTTGACCTGCCACGGGAAATCACCCAGGTGGACCCGCCGGGCATCGTCGGCGAAATAGATGCCGTCGGCATACGGAATCCCGTACTCTTTGCCCCAGAGCTTGAAGCTATGCAGGTGCCAGTTCTCCCAGCCCATCACCACCTGGAGGACGTGATGCAGCTCCGTCAGGGTGGTGTCGCCCCGCACCAACACGCGCCGACAAATCTGAGGGCTGATACCTAGCAGATGAATCTTGAGCTGATAGACCGCCGCCAGGCGGTCATCGCCAACAGCGGAAGCTACAAGTGAGGGCATGGCGTTCACTGACAGAGTTGGGCTCCCAAGTTAAACCAAGAGGTGGTTTACCGCCACTGCCCCACACTTTTTGATGCTCTCCACCTGCACCGCGGCATCGTGCGGCAAAAGCTCACTGCCCGCCTTGGCTAAAAAACAACCCTTGGGCAGCGGGTCGACGGTGGGGATGTCGACCGTTACT
>JAYSZD010000297.1:0-4551 GCA_043738185.1 Hymenobacter sp.
GCGGCCGACCGCCTGCTGGGCTCCCAAATTGGCATTGCCGCCGTGGAAGGTCTCATGAATGGCATGCGCAACGTGATGGCCGGAATTGTAGATAAAAAGCTGGTATACACTCCTTTCGTCGATACAATTAACAAAAAAAAGCTCATCAACCAAAGTTTCATGCGGATGGTTGAAATCCTGAGTGTGTAGAATTTGTCGTCAGAGGCCCCGGTAGTCAACGCCGGAATATGTAGGAGTGCGCCTTGACGCGTTCGGCGTCAGAGCTGCCCCACGCGTGCCGCTCGAAGATTGAACGCGCCAAGGCGCGTTTCTACAGTTCTACCCACTGGTAGGCGGCGTCGCGGCGCAGCCAGGTGAGCTGGCGCTTGGCGTAGCGGCGGGTGTTGCGCTGGAGCAGCCGCACGGCCTCGGGCCAGTCGTACTCGCCGTCCAGGAAACCGAAAATTTCCTGGTAGCCCACGGTTTGCAGGGCGTGGCGGTGGCGGTAGGGGAGGAGGGCCCGCACTTCATCGAGCAGGCCGGCCGCCAGCATGTGCTCTACACGCAGGTTAATGCGGCTGTATAGTTCCTCCCGCTCACGGGTGAGGGCCACTTTTACGTTGCGAAACAGCGGGTTTTCGGCGGGCGGACTTTGGGTGTGGAAGCTGGAAAACGGCTGGCCGGTGGCGCGGGCAATTTCCAGGGCGCGCACCACGCGCTGCGGGTTTTGGCGGTCGATGCGGGCGTGGGCCACGGGGTCGGTTGCGGCCAGTTCGGCTACTAGGGGTGCGAGGCCGTGGGCGGCCAGTTCGGCGTGCAGCCGGGTGCGCACTTCGGGCGGTACGGTGGGCAGCTCGTCCAGCCCGTCGGTCACGGCCTGCACGTAGAGGCCCGAGCCGCCGGTGAGAATCACCAATGGAAATTTCTGGAACAGTTTGGCCAATACCGCGTGGCAATCGGTGGCAAAGCGTCCGGCGCTATAGTCTTCGCTGATGCCGTGGCTGTCGATGAAATGGTGGGGCACGCCCTGCATTTCGGCCGCTGTGGGTTTGGCCGTGCCGATGCTCAATTCCCGAAAAAACTGCCGCGAATCAGCCGACACGATTTCGGTGTGAAAGTGCTGGGCCAGCTGCACGCAGAGCGCCGTTTTGCCCACTGCCGTGGGGCCGGCAATGGTGAGCAGCACCGGCCGCGGGTCGGCCGCCGTGGGCGCCAGCTGGGCAAGAATGTGGGGAGGAAGCAAGGACGCTGCGTGTAATTGAAAATGAAGAATTAAAGAGTTGGGTGTTTCTCGTCGAAGTCCGTGGCGTCCTGGTAGGCTTTGGCCAGGGCCAGGAGTTTGCCTTCCTCGTAAAGCTGGCCCATGAAGGTGATGGTGGTGGGCAGCCCGGCCGCCGTAAAGCCGTTGGGGATGGCAATGGCGGGCTGGCCCGTGAGATTGGTAAGCGTCAGGTTGGCGCTGAAAGAAGGCGCGAGGTAGGCATCCAGCCCTTTCAATTGGGTGTCCATTTGCTCGATGAGCAGGCTGCGCACCCGTTGGGCCTGGAGGTATTCCACGGCCGGAATGAAGCGCGAGGACCGAAAGGTGTTGGGCCAGGCAAAGCGGTTTTGCAGCACCATCTGGGCATCGCGGCCCGAGCGGGTGAGGTCGTCGAACGCCGCCGCGCCTTCCGCCGTGAGCACGAAGCGCAGCGCGCCGGGCGAGATGGCCGGCAACTCCATCGGCACCAGCTGCACGCCCATTTTGCGCAGCACTTCCAGCGTGGCCAGGTCGTTGAGCTTGGTGGGGTAATTTGAGTCAAAAGCCGCCTTCACGAAGCCCACGCGCATCTTTTTGAGGTCGGTGCCAAAGGCGTAGCGGAAAGTGTTGGGCGCCAGCAGGGTGGCGGGGTCGCGGGCGTCGGGGCCGGCGGCGGTGAGGGCGGCCAGTACGATGGCGCAGTCCTCGGCCGAGCGGGCCAGCGGCCCTACTTTGTCCATCGTCCAGCTCAGGGCCATGGCGCCGGCGCGGCTCACGCGGCCGTAGGTGGGGCGCAGGCCCGTGACGCCGCAGGCCGTGCTGGGGCTGATGATGGAGCCCAGCGTTTCGGTGCCGATGGCAAACGGCAGCAGCCCCGCCGCCACTGCCGCTGCCGACCCGGCCGACGACCCGCTCGAACCCTTGGTAATGTCCCACGGCGTGCGGGTGCGCTCGCCAAACCACACGTCGCCCTGTGCCAGCTCGCCCAGCGTGAGCTTGGCCAGCAGCACGCCGCCGGCTTCGCGCAGGCGCTCCACCACGGCCGCATCCTCGTCCAGGGTCTGGTTTTGGTAAGGCACCGATCCCCAGGTGGTTTTGTAGCCTTTGGCGCTGAACAGGTCCTTCACCCCGAAGGGAATGCCGTGCAGCGGCCCGCGGTACTTGCCGGCTTTAATCTCCTGGTCGGCCTGCCGGGCTTGTTTCAACGCCAACTCCTCGGTGAGGGTGATGACGCAGTGCAGCTTGGGGTCGTATTTTTGCAGCCGCGCCAGGAAAAATTTGGTCAACTCCTCGGAAGAAATCTGTTTGGTGCGCAACAGCTCGCCCAGTTGCCGCACGGTGTAAAAGGCCAGCTCGTCGCGGTAGCCGGGCAGCGTCACTTTGCCGGTTTCGGGTAGTTTGCCCGCGTTTTCCTTAGCGGATACGAGTGCTTGGCGCATCCGTAACGGCCGTGGGTCGAACACGACGGCGGGCGCCACGCTGTTGGGTAGCGGGATTTTGCGCAGCGCCTCGTAGCTGTCGCGATAGCCTGTCAGGTTGCGGCGCGTGGAATCGAGCTGGGCATCGGTAAAACTCAGCCCCATGAGCTGCTGCGCGGCCCGCAGCACGGGCACCGTAATCTCATCGGGCGCGGTGGGCCGGGCCACGAAGGCGCCTGCGGCAAAACAGGCCGTGCCGAGCAGCAGGGCGGGCAGGAGTTTTTTCATGAAAGAGGGGGGCGAGCGGAAATCCGCGCCAAGGTAGCTCCGCGCGCGCCCCCTTGGCTGCTGCGCGTGACTGCGGCGCACTGCCCGGCGGGGCCGCGTCGCAGACCCGCGCCGAAAGAATGAAGCCCGAACGAAACGCCCTCACGGCCGTCATTGCCGGCATCGCCGCCCATCGGGCCATGCGGGGCGGTGGTTTGCCACGTGTTGGAAGAGGTATTCAGCAGTGTGAAAAAGAGTTTTGCTTTATTTGAACCACCGTGGCTGTTGCAGAAGTCGGGTTAGATGGTTCTGTTTCGGAGTAGCCGCATCGCGTTTGCCCGCGTTGGCGCTTCGGGGCGCCTGTTTCGTCTGTAAACGCGTCTTTGCGTGGCCAGCAGCGGCCTGGGCAGGGCCAGTGCCAGGCTCAGTTGCTGTTGGGGTCGGTACCGGAGCAGCTTTTTGAGGTTATAGGCGACGGCCGTGAGCAGCATGGTTTTATGGGCTCCGGTGTGGCCCCGCCCGTTGACCCGGCGCAGGCCGTAGTGGTGAACTAGGTTGCCAAAGACGGGCTCGACGGTGCTCTGCCGCATGCGCTGGCCCCGACGGCTTTACTGGCGCTGCCACGCCCGGCGGTAGGGGGCGTAGAGGGTGCGAGGGAGTTGCTTGCGCTTGGCCCCGGGCACGCAGGTGGGCTTTAAAGGGCACTGCTGGCAGTCTTGGCAGGTGGCCCAGTAGATTTTGCTCCAGTTGCCGTCAGCGGTGGTGTCGTACTTGCGAAACGGCAGGACCTTGCCTGCGGCGCAGGTGTAGGCGTCGGTGGGCGCGTGGTAGGTAAAGCCGGCAATTTCGGCTTTGTATTGGCCAAACACGGGTATCCAGGCCGTGATGCGCTGGGCTTCGAGCAGGGCGTAATTCGAGCCGTTGGCGTAGCCGGCGTCGGCCAGCAGCTCGCCCAAGCGCAGCTCGTGGGACCGCAATTGCCGTTGCAGGCAGGTGAGCAGCCGGGGCAAATGCAGGCTGTCGGCAAAGTCAGCCTGCACGTGGCTGATGACGCCCTTGGCCGTATCGACCGCGAGGCTGCAGCGGTAATTCAGGGCCCGGGCTTTGCCGGGCTTCACCGAAATGCGCGCGTCGGGGTCGGAGGGGCTGTAGGGGGGCTTGTTGCTGAGCAGCCGCGCCTTGGGGTGCTGGGCGCCCGGTACGCTGGAGTGGGCGACGAGCCGGGCTTGGGGAGCGGCGAGGCTGCGCAGCTGGTGGGCCGGGGCCGTCACCACCGACGCGGCCGGGGCGGGTAGTGATGGCTCGTCCGTGGCCAGACGTGGCCCTATCGGGCCTGCGGGCTGCTTTTCCCGCACCGATTCCAGCGAGACGTTGGCCTTGACTGGGGCCGAATCGACGGCCTGCCGTTCCCCTGCCACCAGGTCCCGGGCCACGCACTGGGCAAAGACGTGGTCGAACAAGCGCTCGAACACCGCGGCCGGAAACAGCTGGCCCGTGCGGCTCACGGTCAAATGCCAGGGCAACTCTTCGTCCACTTCGTAGCCCAGAAACAAGAGGATGTCCAGGCGCAGGGCGCAGGGCTCGACGAGGCGGCGGTCGCTGACCAGGTTTTCCAGCCGGCCCACCAGCACCAGCTTGAAGAACACC
>JAYSZD010000298.1:0-12419 GCA_043738185.1 Hymenobacter sp.
GCTACCCGAATGTAGTTGGGCGTGAATCCCTCTATGCGTCCGTCGGTCACGTCGTCCTCGAAGAGCACGGCAGTTTCCAGCCCCAAGTGCTGTTCATAAAAATGCCGTTTTTTCTTTTCCGATAAGCTGCGCAGCTGCGTGGTGCGTTCGTGCCGCACTCGGTCCTGCACCCGGCCCGGCAGGGTGGGCGCCAGCGTATCGGGCCGTTCGGAGTAGGGAAAAACGTGCAGGTAGCTGATGGGCAACTCGTTGAGAAAATGATACGTGTCCAGGAAGTCCGCTTCTGTCTCGCCGGGGAAACCCATGATTACATCGACGCCGATGCAGGCGTGCGGCATCAGCTCCTTGATGCGGGCCACCCGGCTGGCGTACAGGTCGCGCCGGTAGCGGCGGCGCATCAGCCCCAGAATCTTATCCGACCCGCTTTGCAGGGGAATGTGGAAGTGGGGCATGAAGCGTTCCGAAGCCGCCACGGTGGCCAGAATCTCGTCGGTGAGCAGGTTGGGCTCGCAGCTGCTGATGCGGAACCGGCGTATGCCAGTCGCCGCATCCAGCGCTTTTACCAGTTGGGTGAAATCTTCCCGGCGCTCGCGCTCGGGGCCTTGTAGCCCAAAATCGCCCAGATTAACGCCGGTCAGCACAATTTCCTTCACGCCGGTCTCCGCCAGTTTTTCAACCCGCTCCAGCACGCTGGCAACGCTGCCCGAGCGGCTGCCGCCCCGCGCCAGCGGAATGGTGCAAAACGAGCAGGAATAGTCGCAGCCGTCCTGCACCTTCATAAAGGTGCGCGTGCGGTCGCCGAAGGAGTGCGCCGCGTGGAACTCCGTTGCCTCGGCTATGGGCGAGGCGTGCACCTGGCCGGGCTGGCCGGGGGGCGGCTTTTTAAAATCAGCCAGAATGTCCACTAGCTGAAACTTCTCGGCGGCTCCCAGCACGGCGCTGACGCCCGGAATCGTGGCAATTTCCTGAGGCTTCAGCTGGGCGTAGCAGCCCACGATGGCCACAAAGGCCGCGGGATTGTGCTTCAGAGCCTGCTGCACCACTTTCCGGCACTTGCGGTCGGCGTGGTCCGTGACGGAGCAGGTATTGATGACGTACAAATCGGCGCCGGCTTCGAAGGGGACTTTCTCGAATCCTTTCTCCTCAAACTGACGGCCGATAGCCGACGTTTCGGAGAAGTTCAGCTTGCAGCCGAGGGTATAAAAGGCAACGGATTGGGGGGTAGGCATGGCGCCGCAAAGGTACGAATGAAGGAATTGCTGCTGGCAACCGCTTTGGGAGGCGCAACGCGGCAGCGTGGAGATGTCCGCGGTTTATTTTCGCGCAAAGTCATCCAACGACACCTGTTGCAGGGCCTTGCCCAGCTCGATTTGGGCGTTGGGAACATTTACGCCCACGGAATCGACCTGCCGGCTCACGTTATCGAACGTGACCACTCCGGCCGGCGAAACTGCTCCAAAGCCGTTGTTGTAGCAGTAAAAAGCAAACGGCACCGGGTTGCGCGCCAGCAAGTTCCGGCTCCACTGAAAGTCGCTGGCCGGCAGGTTTAACTGGTGGAGCAAGGTGGCCGCCACGTCGGTTTGCGAGCCGATGGTTGTCACCACCCGGCCCCGGGCTTCCGGCCGTAGCGCGCCGCCCGCCAAAATGAGCGGAATCTTGAATTTGGCCGGGCTCTGATTGGGAGAGTTGCCGGGCAGGTGATGGCCGTGGTCGGCCACCAGCACCAGCAGCGTATGCGCGTACCAGGGCTGCTTTTGGGCCTCTTTGAGAAACCGGCCGAGGGCGTAATCGGTGTAAAAAACCGAGCTGCGAAACAAATCGGTTTCGCTGGTGCCGGGAAACTGAGGCTTCATCGGAACCTCAAACGGCTCGTGGCTGCTCAAAGTGAAAGCCGTGACGAAAAATGGCTGCTTCTGCTGTTTCAGGTCCGCAGAAATCCGGTCGAAAAGGGCGCCATCGTGCGCGCCCCACTTGGAATTCTGCTCGGCCAGGGCGAAAGCCGAACGTTCGGTGATGTGCTCGTAGCCGGCCGTTTGCACGTAGCTGCCCATATTGGCAAAGGCCAGCTCGCCGCCGTAATAGTAGCGCGACCCGTAGCCCACGGCGGCCAGTTGCCGGGCCAGGTGGGGCAATTGCTCGGTTTTGCGGGGGTATTTGATGATGCTGGTGGTGGGCTGATTGGGGTAGCCCGACAGCAGCGACACGAGACCTTTCTGGCTGCGGTCGCCGGCCGCGTAGATGTTCGGGAACACGATGCCCGTGCGGGCCAGGCTGTCCAGGGTGGGCGTCACGCCCCGCTCGCCGCCCATGCTGCCCACCAGCTTCGAGGTAAAGCTTTCGAGGATGATGAACAGGACGTTGGGCCGGGGCTCGGCGAGGCAGGAAACGGAGGAATCGGCCGCGCCGGGCGCCCCCACCGCCAACGGATAGATGCCAGCCACCAGCTGCCGGGCCGTGCTGTCGGCCATAAAGGGCTTGGCGGGCTGCTCGCTTTTCCGAAGAATGAGGGCACTCATCAGGTTCCAGGGAGCGTTGACGGCCGCGTGGTTGGCGAAGGCTATCCGGGAAAAATAAACATCGCTCTGGTTGATGGGAATCTGTTGGGTGCCGCCGCGCAATGGCACCACCAGTAGGGCCGCGTAGAGCACGCTGGCCAAAGCCGCCCGCCGGCGACCAAACCACGAAGGCAGCGCCCGAATTGGCCCCACCACTACCTCGTACAGCCCCCAGCTCCCCGCCAGTAGTCCCATGAAAACCACCACCAGTAGCACCAGCGGCGCGTTGCCAGCCGAAGCCGCCATCTCTTTGGGCGTGTTGAGGTATTGGAGCGGCGTGTCGTCAAGCCGAAAGCCCCACGTGCGGTACAGCTCCAAATCGGCGGTTATCAGCCCCGCCAGTACTACTGCTATGAAAACGGTGTACCCGCTTATGGGTCGTGACAGCGGCAACCGGGGAAATATGCTTCCTATTATAAAGAGCAGAAAAGGCAGGATGCACACGTAGGCCGCTGCCGAAGCATCCAGCCGCAACCCGTAGGCAAACGTGCCCAAAACAGTGCTCCCCGATAAGTCTGCCGTGGAAGGGTAGTGGTATACCAAAAAAACGGCCCGGCACACCCCGAAAAAAAGCAGCCAGAAAAGAAAGTAGCGTGGCTGAAAGGCAAAGCGGTTATTCACCCCGTAAAGATACGCCGCTGCCAAAATTCGGCTCATCCACTGATAAACCTGATTCGTCTCTGGAATAAAGACCCCAAGATTTTGGTTAGGGTGTTTTAAAAGGGGGGCATTGCCTAAATGTTAAGTTTTTCTGAGTAATCACCTGAAATTTCGGGGCGAAGAACGCTAAAAAGTGATTCCTGTTTTATCTTTGCTTGCAGAACAGCACCTCGCCAGTTCAGCTTAATCCTCGACCGGTCACTTTTACATGGCAATTCTCCGCTTCAAAGCCCTAGAACTCGTCAACCAGCGCCGCCCCATTACGGTGGTGCCCGCCGCCGCGCGGCGTTCCGACAGCTTCGGGCAGAATGTTTTCAATCTGGAAGCCATGCGGGCGAACATGCCCGGCGATTATTTTAAGAAGCTGCAGTCGACCATTCGACAGGGCAGCAACGTGGAGCACAACGTGGCCGACGCCGTGGCCTCGGCCATGAAAACCTGGGCCATGGCCAAGGGTGCGACCCACTACACCCACTGGTTTCAGCCCCTGACCGGTTCCACAGCCGAAAAGCACGACTCGTTCTTCGACCTGAACTCCGACGGCCGGCCAATTGAAAATTTCAAAGGCTCTGCGCTCGTGCAGCAGGAGCCCGATGCGTCGTCGTTCCCGAACGGTGGCATCCGCAACACCTTCGAAGCCCGTGGCTACACGGCTTGGGACCCCACTTCGCCGGCGTTTATCATCGAAACGGTGGGGGCCAAAACGCTGTGCATTCCCACAATTTTTGTCGCTTACACCGGCGAAGCCCTCGACTACAAGGCCCCGCTGCTCAAGTCGCTGGCCGTGCTGGAAAAGGCCGCCCTGGAAGTGTGCCAGTACTTCGATAAAGACGTGAGCCGCGTAAGTACGACGCTGGGCATCGAGCAGGAATATTTTCTGGTTGACAAAGCGCTCTACGATGCCCGGCCCGACCTGGTGATGACCGGCCGCACCTTGTTTGGCCACGCGCCCGCCAAGGGCCAGCAGCTCGACGACCATTACTTTGGCTCGATTCCGGCCCGCGTGCATGGGTTTATGCTGGCGTTCGAGGAAGAAGCCAACCTGCTTGGAATTCCGCTGCGGACGCGCCACAACGAGGTTGCGCCCAACCAGTTTGAATGCGCGCCCACCTTCGAAGACGCCAACCTGGCCATCGACCACAACCAGCTGCTGATGGACGTGATGGACCGCGTGGCCGAGCGGCACAACTTCAAGGTCCTGCTGCACGAAAAGCCCTACGCCGGCGTGAATGGCAGCGGCAAGCACAACAACTGGGCGATGAGCACCGACACGGGCGTAAACCTGCTCGCCCCCGGCCGCCGCCCCAAAGAGAACCTCCAGTTCCTGGCCTTCTTCATTACCACGATTCAGGCCGTGCACCGCTACGCCGACTTGCTGCGTTCCAGCATCGCTTCGGCCTCCAACGACCACCGCCTTGGGGCCAACGAAGCGCCGCCGGCCATTGTATCGGTCTTTGTGGGTTCGATGCTGGACTCGGTGCTCGACGAGCTGGAGCGCACGGCCAAGCTGCCGCTCGACAAGGGCGACAACATTTACCTCAAGCTGGGAATCGACAAGATTCCCGCCATTCTGCTTGACAATACCGACCGCAACCGCACTTCCCCGTTCGCCTTCACCGGCAATAAGTTTGAATTCCGCGCCGTGGGTTCGTCGGCCAACTGCTCTTCGTCGATGACGGTGCTCAACACCATCGTGGCTGACCAGCTGATAGAATTCAAAAAATCGGTTGACATATTGATTGAGAGCGGTAAAAAGAAGGAAGTGGCCATTGTGGAAGTGCTCCGCGAGTACGTAATCAGCTCAAAAGCCATTCGTTTCGAAGGCAACGGCTACTCGGATGAGTGGAAGCAGGAAGCCGAGCGCCGCGGCCTCAGCAACATTGCTACCACGCCCCAGGCCCTCGATGCCCTGATTCGGGAAGATGCCGCCGCTTTATTTGCCCGCCATGGTATCTTTACGGAAGTAGAGCTGCATGCCCGCCACGAAATTTTGCTGGAGGAATACCAAAAAAAGATTCAAATTGAAAGCCGTGTAATGGGCGATTTGGCCGTAAACCACGTAATACCCACGGCGCTGGCCTACCAGACCAAACTGGTGAACAATGTGCGTGGTCTGCGCGAGCTAGGGCTCGACGATGAGCACAGCCAGGTAACAGTTGACATGATTAAGGACATTTCGCGCCACGTTTCCACCATCAAGACCAACGTTGATGAGATGACCGAGGCCCGGAAAAGAGTGAATAAACTCGGAGACGCCCGCGAATTGGCGGTAGCTTACTGCGAGGAGATTAAACCGAAATTCGACCCCATCCGCCGCGCTGTTGATAAGCTTGAGCGCATGGTGGCCGACGAGGACTGGCCCTTGGTAAAGTACCGCGAACTGTTGTTCAGTCGGTAATCAGGGGATGGAATCGGGTCCGGTGTTGGGTGGGAATTCTCGCCGCGCCCCGGTTTTGAAAGAGGTATCTCTGTGAGGTGCCTTTTTTTGGAGGACTCCCGCAAACGATTGCAGGTAAGGCCCGTAAAGGGCCTTTTTTGTGAATTTTAGCCCCGTTTTTTGGTGCCCTTGGCAGCCCCCTGCCTGGCAATGGCCTCGGTCGGGGCAACCAGCAATAAGGGCAGGCGGGGCGTCAGGGTGTCGTCGTCTTCCAGCAACTCGGCACTGCTGCCAGGGTCCGGAACCAGCATTTGCCAGGTCGCACTGCGCAGGTCGTCTAGCTTGGCCAGGGCCTCGCTCACGGTCGCGTTGGCCATCAGCTTGTCGAATAAGCCACTTTGCTGCCCGACCTTTATCAGCTTCTCAACAACGAACGGAAGCACCCAGCCCACGATGTTCGACGCCAAGGCCCCGCGCAGGCCTAGGCGCACCAGCAGGCGCACGGTCATCTGTTCCATCAGCAGCACACGGGCAGCGGGCAGGGCTTTGTCGGCCAGAAAATCGGCCACCAGCTTCAGGTTTCCTTTTTCAACTTCTGTCCGTAGCACGTCCTGCACGCTATCGAGGGCGCGGGCGGCCAGCTGGCGAAACAGGCGTCCGGTTTGCCAGGCCGCCAGGCCGGTAAAACGCGCAGCACCGATAATTGCGGGAATAAACTGGGGTTTTCTCACGGTTTAAAAGCCTGGAAATGGCTTAATTTGTTGGCAAAGGAACGTGGCAGCGGCCGATTGGGTTTAGGCCGTCAGTTTTCCTCTGTCCTGTTTCTACGGTGCCCGCTTATTTTTGCCTGGCGGCCGGGCCCTCTCTTTTTCTGTATGTCTGATTTGTTGCTGGATATAAATTTACAACAACTGCCTGATGAGTATTTCAACGGGGAATGGCACGTAGCTACCCGCGTTCTCAACCGGAATGACCCCGGCAGCGCGATGGCGCAAGCAACCCGATTTGTGCTCGTAGCCGGCCAGCTAGAGGCGCAATCGTCCGACGAAGGATTGAGCCAAATCGGCAATTGGGCCGTGATGCGCGATGAGTTAATGAACCGTCCATACCTCAATTTTGAGTTGCCTAGCGAGGCAACGCGGGCCTTGGTTACGCGTTTACGGCGCTCGGCCGATGGGCGGACCAGCCAGCTTAATCTGTATTTTGCGTCGGGCATGGAAATGCAGCTTGACCGCGCCTGACCTTTCGAATTTACTACCTTCTACTTCAAGCCGATACTGCCTGTGAGTATTTCCCCTTCTTCTGAATTCTTGCCTTTCTCCGCTCTGCCGGCGTCCTCTGAGCAGGGCACGGTAGGCGCCGAGCAGTTTACTTTTTTAGCAGACGTCATTCCGCAGCTGGTCTGGATTACTGACCCGAAGGGGTTTCACACTTATTTCAACCAGCGCTGGATTGATTTTACCGGCTTCACGCTGGCCGACAGTGTGGGCCCCACCATGTGGAATAACCTGCTGCACCCCGATGACCGGGAACGTGCCCGCAAGGTATGGGGCCACTGCCTGGCCACCGGCGCCGATTATAGCATTGAATACCGCTTCAAAGCCAAAGACGGTTCGTATCGGTGGTTTCTGGGGCAGGCGCTGCCGCGCCGGAACGAGAACGGCCATATCATCGCCTGGTTTGGCACTTGTACCGATATTCAGGAGCAGCGCCAGCTGCGCGAGCAGCTCGAAGCCGCTTATTCTGATTTGGAAGTCAAAGTTGTATTCCGCACCCTGGATTTGGAGCGGGAAGTGCAGGCGCTAAAGCAGCAATTACGCAGTCAGTCCTAACCCACAAGCCGCAAGCTTAGGGCTATTGTAAAACGTCCTGCGGAAACCTGATGCTCTTTCACTTTCTACCACATTGCTTGGTTAATCTGGAATGATAAATTAGGGCAAAGACGTTTTTTGATTCGATAAAAACGGCTCTTCGGAGCCGTTTTTCGTTTGCATAGCTCTGCTTGCGGCCAGCAGCTCCACTCAAAAGCCAATACCTTATGAATGTCATCATCATCAAGCAGCCCGGTGGGCCCGACGTATTACAGTTGCAGCAGCTGTCCCGGCCTCAGCCAGCCGCTCACCAAGTGCTGATTCGGGTGCGGGCGGCTGGCGTGAACCGGCCCGACGTGCTCATGCGCGAGGGCAAATACGCGGGCAGTGGCGACGTTGCCGGCCTGGTGCCGGGCCTGGAAGTGGCGGGTACCGTGGATGCGTGCGGAACCGAAGTCACCCGTTGGCAGCCCGGCGATGCTGTATGTGCCTTGCTACCCGCCGGTGGCTACGCCGAATACGTCGTAGTGGATACCCGCCATTGCCTGCCCGTGCCAGCCGGGTGCAGCATGGTGGAGGCCGCCGCGCTGCCCGAAACCGTATTTACAGTGTGGCACAACGTGTTTCAACGGGGGGCGCTGCGGCCGGGCGAAACGCTGCTGGTGCACGGTGGCAGTAGTGGCATCGGCACGACGGCCATTCAACTGGCCACTGCCCTGGGCAGCCGGGTGGCCATCACAGCCGGCGATGCGGCTAAATGCGCGGCCTGTCGCGAGCTTGGCGCTGAATGGACCATCAATTATAAGGAGGAAGACTTTGAAGAGGTGCTGAAACCGACCGGGGTTGATGTCGTGCTGGACATGATTGGCGGAGAATACACCGCCAAAAACCTGCGCTTGCTCAAAGACGACGGCCGTCTGGTCTTCATCAACGCCATGCAAGGCGCGGCAGCCGAATTCAATGCCCTGGAGATTATGCGCCGTCGCCTAACTATCACGGGCAGCACCCTGCGGCCGCGCTCCGCAGATTTTAAAGCCGCCCTGGCTGCGGCAGTGGAGCAGCACGTCTGGCCGCTGCTTGCCGCCGGAAAATTCCGCCCCGTAATTCACCGCACCTTTCCGTTGGCAGAAGCCGCTGCCGCGCATCAATTGATGGAAAGCAGCGCACACATTGGGAAAATAGTACTGGAAGTAGCGTCCGCCCAATAATTGAAAACCAGTTGAAACGCAAAACGTCAGGTATTTGCCTGACGTTTTGCGTTTCAACTTTCAGCAAGGATTTAGGACTGCTTCCACTTTATGGTGCAGCCAATGGCTTTGGTGGTGCTGGTAGTGGCAGGCTTGCCGGCCATTATTTCGGTAAGGGCATTTTCGAGGTAGTTCGTTCTCACCAGTTTGGCGTCTTCCGAATTATCGTCGATGGCGCCGATGTAGGATACCACCAAGTCGTTGGCCTGCCGCTTGAGCACGTAGAGGTGAGGCGTGCGCGTGGCCCCGTAGGCTTTGGCTACCTGCTGGCTTTCATCGAGCAAGTAGGGGAAGGCGTATTTCTTGGTTTTCATCGCCTCAAAAGAGTCGCCGGGGGCCACGGCGGGGTCGTTCGGGTTGATGGCAATTACGGGATATCCCAGGGGCGCGTACTTCTCATTCAGGGCGATGATGCGGCTTTCGTAGGCCTTGGCGTAGGGGCAGGTATTGCAGGTGAATACCACGATGTAGCCTTTGGCGGATTTATTGTCGGCCAGCGACACCATTTTGCCGTCAATGTTTTTAAGCTTGAAATCGGTGGCCTTGTCGCCCACCTGATATCCCCCGGATTCGGGGCGGAGAACGAAGCTGCTCAGCAGCAAGGCAAAGCAGAGCAGGGAAAAGGGCAGGAGCTTCTTCATGGGAAAACAGTTGGGTAAGGGGAAACGAGTAGTGACGCTGTGCTAAAGCAATTTACAAAAACTTCTGCAGGGCGGCCGTCAGCTGTGCTTTGGAAAGCTCCCGCTCGAAAGTAACGCGCTGCTTGGTTTTGTTATTGATAATGAGGGTGAACGGGATGGAGCCCGTCCATTTGGCATCAACTTCTTCCAGCCAGGAATTAGGGTCGGTTTCGTTGAGAAGTATTACCTCCGATTTCAGAGCGCGCTGTTGCACGAAGGGCCGGACTTTTTTGTCGAGATGGGAGGCGTAGTCCAGGCTCACGAGCAGCACTTTCACCTTTTGGTTGGCATAAGTAGCGCCCACCTGCTCAAAATTGGGCAGCTCCTTCACGCAGGGTGCGCACCAGGTGGCCCAGAAATTGACCACGTAGGTGGTGTCCGTGGGCCGCGAAAGTCGTTTTTGCAGCTCCGGAAACTTGATGACTGCCACCTGTTGACTCCTGCCGGGCAGTGCCAGCAGCAGGCCCAGACCCAGGAGCATAGCGCTTGCTTGAATCATAGCGTTTTGTGAAAAAAGTCGAGTTTCAGTCCACCTCTGATAGCCAATAGGAAGGGATTGCAAGACCAAACCAATCGGCCTGCAATTCAAAGACAGCAAAACCAGCCTGGAAGTTGCGGCCGTGAGCAGGAGCGGAGCCCGCCCCGAACCGCTTTACCTTTGTGCTACGGCGCAACTTTCGCCTGCTTCCCTTAGTTTTTGGCTCATGAATAAGACGTATTGCCCCAGCCTCACCGAGTATAAGCGCCGCGTGGCCCGCGTGGTAAACATTGGCGGCGTGCCAATGGGCGGCGACTTCCCCATTCGGGTGCAAAGCATGACCACCGTGGACACGATGGACACGCAGGGCTCGGTGGAGCAGACACTGCGCATGGTGGCCGCCGGCTGCGAGTACGTACGCATCACCGCGCCCAGCATAAAGGAAGCCCAGAATCTGCTGGAAATCAAAAAGGAGCTGCGCAAGCGCGGCTGTAATGTGCCGCTCATCGCCGACATCCACTTCACGCCCAATGCCGCTGAGCTAGCCGCCCGCATCGTGGAGAAAGTGCGCGTGAACCCCGGTAACTACGCCGACAAAAAGAAGTTTGAAGAGTTGGAATACACCGACGCTACCTACGCGGCCGAGGTGGAGCGCATCCGCGAGCGGTTCCGGCCGCTGGTTCAGATTTGCAAGCAGTACGGCACCGCCATGCGCATCGGCACCAATCACGGCTCGCTGAGCGACCGCATTCTGAGCCGCTACGGCGACACGCCATTGGGCATGGTAGAGTCGGCCCTGGAGTTCCTGCGCCTTTGCGAGGAGGAAAAGTACTACGACGTGGTGCTGAGTATGAAGGCCAGCAACACCCAGGTAATGGTGCAGGCCTATCGCCTGCTGGTGCAGAAGCTGGACGAAGAAGGCCTGCAGCCCTACCCGCTGCACTTGGGCGTGACCGAAGCCGGCGAGGCCGAAGACGGTCGCATTAAGAGCGCCGTGGGCATTGGCACGCTGCTCGAAGACGGCCTCGGCGATACCGTGCGTGTGAGCCTGACCGAGGCGCCCGAAGCCGAAGCCCCGGTGGCCAAAATGCTGATTGACCGCTATACCGGCCGCGCCGCGCAGGCCAGCCCTATTCGGGAATTAGCAATTAGTAATAAAGAAGTAGGAATTGGTGCCGGAGAATCTTCTGCCGCTGATTCTTTCGCTCCCATCAATCCCTTCCAATACTTCCGCCGCGTGACGCGGGAAGTCGAGAATATCGGTGGGGGCAACGTGCCGCGTGTCATTGCCGATTTGTCGCGCCTGCAAAACCTGGAATACGCCGACTTGCGGGCTGCCGGACAGCTTTATTCGCCGTTTCTGGACAAATTTCAAATGTCGGATTTAGGTGCCGACTACATCTATACCGGGCAGGTTCCTTCGCCCTTTATGCTGCCCAATGGCCTGAGGGAAATCCTGGATTACAGCGCCTGGTGCGATGCCGGCCACCGCGTCGACCACTTCCCGGTGCTCACCCAGGCCGAATATGCCGAGGGCGCTGCGAAGCACCCGGCCCTGAATTTTGTGTTTCACAACCTGTCGTCCCTCACCGCGCCCGCCCTCAGCCAGTTGCGTGAGGACCGCACCGTGGTGGTGTTTCTGTACACCGAAAATGCCCACGCCATGCCGGAAATCCGACGCGCCTTTTTTGAGCTGATGCAGGCGGGCGTCACCTGCCCGGTCATCATCAACCGGCAGTACCCTGCCTTGCGCGATGAGGAAACGCAGCTTTACGCCGCTACCGACGTGGGCGGTCTGTTGCTCGACGGCCTCGGCGATGGCGTGGTACTTAGCACCGAGTTGCTGCCCGAGCGCCCCAAAGCCGAATGGCTCACCACCATCGACGGCCTGAACCAGCTCTCATTCGGTATTCTGCAGGCCGCGCGTACCCGCATGAGCAAAACCGAATATATCAGCTGCCCCAGCTGCGGCCGTACCCTGTTCGACCTGCAGGAAACCACGGCCATGATTCGCAAGCGCACCGACCACCTCAAAGGTATCAAAATCGGCATTATGGGTTGCATCGTGAACGGCCCCGGCGAAATGGCCGATGCTGACTACGGCTACGTGGGCGTGGGCAAAGGCAAAATTGCCCTCTACCGTGGCCAGGAGGTCATCAAGAAATCAGTGCCCGAAGAACGCGCCGTGGACGACCTGATTGAGCTGATGCGAGAGGATGGCCGTTGGATTGAAAAGGAAGTGGTGGAGGAGCCGGTGGGTGCTTAGCAGAGGCGTAATGATTTATTACTCTCGGGCATATGCCTACTTGTCCGTTTACGGTGATAATTTAATCCCGGAAAACCTTTCTGCTGCTATTCGTTTGCAAGCCACGGAAATAGGCATAAAAGGGCAGCCAGGCCGATATACCAAAGCTTTAAAACACAGTTTTTGGCATTACAAAGTATCGGAAACTGATGCTATCGAAGGCATTGACGCTGCTCTGGAACTGATTGCTATAGTTTTTGAGGAAAGAGCAGAAGAATTGTATAGCTACATGGCTCAACAAGAATTAGATGCCAAGCTCACAATTGTAATGAATATCAAGAACCAGGAAAATGTGGGCTTTGTGCT
>JAYSZD010000299.1:0-1866 GCA_043738185.1 Hymenobacter sp.
GCATCTTCCGACACGTTCTGGAATTTAACGGGGAAGGTGACGGTACCGGTTTTTGCCTGCTCGGCCAGGGTGGCCGGCGTGTAGCTGGCTACCGGTACCAGGTCGCGGCGCACCACGCCTTCGGGAATGCCCCGGAAGGTAACCAGCCACTGGCGCAGCTGCGGCGGCACCCGCGTCACGGAGTCGCCCAGGGCCAGCTCCAGGCGCAGGTAAGGGTATTGCATTGCCGAAACCGCGGCCAAGGGCTGGGCCGACGAGGTGACGGCGGGCAGTACCACGCGTTCGGCCCCAAGCTCATCAATGGCCACCACACGCAGTGTGTGGTACCCGCTGGGCGTGAGGGTTTGGATGGTAGAATACAGATTCAGCCACTCTTTGGCGGGGCCAATGCGGGGCGAAACCACGAGGCCGGCGGTGGCATTTAGCTGCAGATTATCGAGCAGCTCAATGGTCTGGCTGGCGCCGACAATAGTGAGCGTCCGGTCGGGGCCCACCTCGCGAATGAGGCGGCCGGTGTTGGCCGTAAGTTTCTGGCCTACTAGGGCGAGCGGGTCGCCATCGGCCAGCTGTGTGATGAGCTGCGAGCCCAACAAAGCCTGCAGCGAGGCTTTGAGGGCGGCCGGCAACCGGGAGTAGCGCACCCGGTTGGCCGACACCAGCGCCACGTAGGAACCGTTCGGAATAGCCGCCAGGAAGCTGGCCAGTTCTTGCTGGCGTACCACGCTGTTGTTCAGGTTATCCATCGTGTCCGGCCGCAGCGGGGGAATGCGGTCACTGGCCGAGAAATAATAGAACGTGTTGGGGGCTTGGCCGCAGGACTGAAAACCGGCGGGCATGGCCACCGGCGCTAAGCTGCCAGGCGCGAACACGGCCAGCAACAGGTTGGGCGACTGCACGCCGCAACCCGTAACCGGCTGCTGTACGCCCGTATTCTGCAGGTAGATGCCCGCCCCGCTCACCGTACCAAACAAGGGATTGCTGCGCGGCAGCCCGCCGCCGCGGGTGCGCAGGCGCAACGGCACGCTGCCCGCCTTGAATGTCCATTCTCCCGTGGGTGCGCTCACGTCGACCCCGGTGCGGATGGTGGCCTGCAGCTGCCCGTAATGGCTTTGCGACCAGCCGCCGGGGCTGGAAGGAATTACCCGGAACGAGGCCGTAGCCCAACTCCCGTCTTCGCCGATGCCGGGCGTCTGAAACCGGGCGCGCCAGTACCACACCACGCTGTCGCGCGGGGCCAAGGCGGGCAGCACCGGCGCCCATTCGGCCAGCACGCCGGCCGTGATAACCGGCGAGCGAAGTACGATGGGACTGGTGAAAGTGGGTACCGTGTCCGCCTCAAACTCGTAGCCGCGCTGGGCACCGTTGCGGTCGTTGTTCTGCACCACCAGCTTGGGGGCCGTCGAGCTAACGATGGCGAAATCGGAGGGGCTCACGATGGACAAGCCGCCTTGCAGAAAGGTAAAGTCAATCTGGGCCGTGTTGTTGGTTTCGCTCACCTCGGCCACGCGGTTGTTCGGGTCCAGCTCTACCCGGAACGTGCTGACGCCGGCTTCGGCCAGCGAATTTGGCAGCGTCAGGGCGTAGGTAGTGTCGCTGCCAAACGCCTGACGGCTCGTGAAAAGCCTATATTCCAGAGGCGGGCGTCCCGAATCATACGTTCGGGTAACTTTGATTTCCAGGGGCTCGAAGGTGATTTTGCCGGGGTTCGACACGCCCACGTTCAACACGAATTCGGCCGAAGTAGCCCGCACGGGTCCTTGGCCCGACACCGGCGTGATGGACAGCGCAGCCGAGCTGGCAATAAAGTCCGGCAGCTCAGGAGCGAAAAGCGTCAGTGTGGGGTCGCCCTGCCAGCCCGTGCCCAGC
>JAYSZD010000300.1:0-1865 GCA_043738185.1 Hymenobacter sp.
CGGCGGTAACTTCAACGCCAACGTCAACTACGGCATTGGGCTGGGCGAAAAAGGCAGCTTCATCAACGCTACGCTCGACTACAACAAGCGCGAGCACACCCAGCGGGCCAACGTGCCCTCGCCCAACGGCCTGGCCCGGCGCGAATACGGCGACCCGGAGGTTTCTAACGTATCGCTCTACCTCAACTCCAAGTTTGCGCTCAACGGGAAATCGCACGTCTACGCCTTTGGTGGGCTGAACAAGCGCAAGGGCGATGCCTACGCCTGGACCCGCTTTGCTGACGACGACCGCAACGTGCCCGCTATTTACCCCAACGGTTTCGACCCCATCATCACCAGCGACATCGTGGACGCTTCGGCCGTGGCGGGCGTGCGCACCGCGCTGGGCCAGTGGGAGCTGGACATCAGCAACAACTTCGGCTCGAACAACTTTGAGTACGGCCTGCGCAACACGCTGAATGCCTCGTTGGGAGCAGCGTCGCCTACTTCCTTCAACGCGGGTGGCTTCCAGCTGCAGCAGAACGTGGTGAGCGTGGGCCTCACGCGCAACTACAAAACCGTGCTGCAGGGCCTGAACGTGGCCGTAGGGGCCGAGGGGCGCCGCGAGTGGTACACGTTGTTTGCCGGCGAGGAAAGGTCGTACCGCAATTACGACCCGGCCGGTACGCCGGACGCGCAGCGGAACGCGAGTGGCTCCCAGGGTTTTCCGGGCTACCAGCCCAGCGACGAAATCAAGGCCGACCGCGACAACATCGGGGCCTACGTCGATGCGGAGCTGAGCATCACCCAGCGCTGGCTGCTGGCCGCCGCGCTCCGCTTTGAGAACTACAGCGACTTCGGCAGCACGCTGAACTATAAAGCCTCGACGCGCTACAACCTGACCGAATTTCTGACCGTGCGCGGCACGTTCAGTACCGGCTTCCGGGCACCTTCGCTGGCTCAGAAAAACTTCAACTCCACCTTTACTAACTTCATCAACGGCGACCCAGTGGAGGTGCTGCTGGCCCGTAACAACAGCGCCGTGACCCAGAAGCTGGGCATTCCCAAGCTGAAGCAGGAAACCTCGACCAGCGCCAACGTGGGCTTCACCAGCCGTCTGGGCTCGGCGCTGAGCCTGACCGTGGACGGGTACTATATTAAGGTGAATGACCGGGTGGTGCTCACCACGCAATTCGGGGACGATGACCCCGTGATTGGCGCCGACCTGGTGGCCCTGAACGTGGGCCAGGCCCAGTTTTTCGCCAATGCCGCCGACACCCGCTCCTTGGGCCTCGACGTGGTGCTCAACCACATGGCCACGCTGGGCACCGGCCGCCTGACCTCCACGCTGGCGGCTAACTTCAACAGCCTGAAAATTGACCGGGTGAAAACCTCCGGCCGCCTGGCCGGCCGCGAAGACGACTTTTTCGGCCCCCGCGAGCAGGCCTTTGTGAAAGCTTCGGCGCCGCCCTCCAAAATCAACGCCACCTTCGATTACCAGGTGAGCCGCTGGGGTGCGCTGCTGCGCTTCGTACGCTTCGATAAAATCACGCTGCTGGATTTTGACAACGCGGAGATGAACTACGCCTCGCGCATCACCACCGACCTGACCTTGAGCTACGCCCTGACCCCGCACCTGCAGCTGGCCGTGGGCAGCTCCAACCTGTTTGGGGTGGTACCCACGTTGTTTGACCCGCAGCGCACCGAAACCGGCGGCGCCTGGGACCCCGTGCAGATGGGGGCCAACGGTCGCTTCCTGTTCGCCAAGATTCAGGCCCGTTTCTAAGTGGTTTAGAATTTGTTGATTATCGTCTGCCCGCCGCCTGGTTCCTGTGACCGGGCGGTTTGGTTAGGCGGCAGGGCGTAATTTTGAGCCTTCGCCCCGT
>JAYSZD010000301.1:0-4537 GCA_043738185.1 Hymenobacter sp.
CGCTGGCTGGTCGGCCGCAATAGAGGCAGCGCCTTCCTGCACGGCCGAGGGACTGGAGTTACAGGCTGCCAGCAGCGGCAACAGAGCGAGCCAAGAGTAGCGCATGAGTTCAGCTGATTAAGGAACAGGACAACACCTGATTGTAGGCAAATGCAACGTGCAGGAGGTGTTTTTTTGGATTCAAGGTTGCGCTAGCGCCAGAGCAGCATGGCAATAAAAGCCGCACTCAGACACAACGATGAAACCTGGTTCATGCGCATGGTGTGCTCAAAATTGGCGGCTCGCTCATCATGCCACACCAGCCAGGCCCAGCGGCCAAACAGTACCACCACCGGCCCGGTAGCCACCAGAAACAGCAGCAGCGGCCGTATTTCCTGGCGCAGAGTATAGGCCAGCCCGAGCGCGCCCGCGCCCGCCAGCAGCCCCACCGCCGCAAATACAAACGTGCCCCGAATGCCCAGCCGTAAACTCAGGGTACGGTCGCCGCGCCGGGCGTCTTCCTCGTGCTGGTACACTTGCGTGAGCGGGTAGGAGCCGCACAAAAAAAGCGTGCTCACCAGCGCCAGCAGCAGGTTGGTTTTCTCCAAAAGCTGGCTTCCCGTGGCTCTCGCGCCTATTTGCGTCATCAAAAATGTAAAGGCACCTTGGAAGACCACTACCACCAGCGTACTCAGCAGTGGGTACTTCTTTAGTCTGATTCCCTCGTAGCTGTACGCCTTCGAAACCAATAGGTACACCACCACCAACCCCGCAAATGGTAGCGAAATGAGCGCCGCCCCGGCCACGGCCAGCACATCGAAGAGCCACACTAGGTGCAGCAGCTCGGGCGTGACCTTGGGCGGCACCTTAAGGCCGCCAATGCTGCCTTCGTCCTTGTCGTAGTAGGAATTGTAGCCGTTGGAGGCGGGGTAGGCCAGCAGGTGCAGCACCACAAACACACCCGCCGCCCGCCCGCCGCTCCACGGCCCGCGCAGGGCACTCAGCCCGAACCAGAACACGGGCATGAGGTAAATGGAGAAAGGAATGCGCAGCAGCGGCAGCGCTTTTTTGTAAGCAGCAAAAGACATGCACGAAAGTAGGGGGAAGGGTTGTTACTGGGCCCTGCCCAGTAGCTAAATGCGGGAACGCGAAGCACAGCCGCGCGCTACTACTGCTTCGGCCAGCCAATGAGGTAGGTGACTTGTGGGCCCCACCAATGACGCTTTTTGCCCGCCTGCCACGCAAACAGCCCCGCCGGGTCGGCCGAATGGGCCAGGGCCAGCAGCTCAACCGTGGAATACATGCGGAGCAGCGACACCGAACCGTCCCAGATGGTGCAGAGCGGAATAATGGGCACGAGGTACGTGAACACCAGCCGGCTGAGCCGGAATGGCCGGAAAAAGGGTGTGAGCAGCAGCTGGGCCACGGGCAGCACCGTGACGGCCAGCAGCAGTTCCAGCCAGTGTTTTCCGGCGCCTTCAAACACGCCGATGCCCGTGCCGGCGCGTACGGCGTCGCGCAGCATGGCAGTGGCCGCATCGGGCGAAAAATGGTGGAAGGCCGAAAAAATAGTGCGAAACCCCGGCAGATGGGCGGGTACAGCCAGCGCATTCACGGAGGTGTTTTCGTGCCCGATGCGGCCTTGCGTGCGCCGGGCAATATCGGCCCAGGCGGCGGGCTGGGGGTAGAGGTCGGTGAGGGTGATGCGCACGTCGCCCAAGCCCTGCGCTTCCAGGGCGCGCCACACGGTTTCGGTGCCGCCCCCGGCGCCGGCGCCCAGCTCCAGCACGGTGGCTTGGCCGGTGCGCCGCAAGCCCTCGGCCAGCAGGGGGGCAATGGGCCGGTAGGTGCCCAGGGCCGAAATCATAAACCGCAGGTAGTCCATCATCCCCGCCCGGATGACGGCCGGAAACCACGGCAGGTCTTCAAACTCAAACAGGCGTAGGCGAAGGCGCATGGCCCAAGGATACGAAAACTGGGCGGGAGCAGCCAAAAAACATTATTGAACAGCTCCATCTTCCGGCCTGCGTGGCGCAATGGTCGCCCGCGCAACAATATACCGCGTCGAGCTTGCTGCTTGTTAACGGCTGGCAACACTTAGGCGTACGCCACTCGCGCCGTTTTTTGGCGGGGCCGGTACAGCCACGCAACCGCCAACACTGCCGTGCCCAGGTAAGGCCGCGAAAAGCTCAGTAAGCTGCTGGGCGAGCCAATGGGCAACCAGTGCAGCAGCGCCATGTGGGCCACTCCAAACACCACCAGCACCCCCGTAAGGGCCAGCAGGCGGCAGCGCAGCTCGGTGCAGGCATAGCGCGACATCGCAAAGAACGGCCACGCCAGCGGCACGCAAGCCAGCGAAAGCAGAGCTACCATCAGGCCCACTAACAGGGGTATCGCCAGGTCAGTCGGATATTTAAAGCTGAAATCCAGCACCAGTAAGGCAGTACCTCCCAGGTTACTGAACAGCCAGACCCACATGGTACGAGTCAGGGCCGACTGGCCAGTGACAGGAGTAGAAGCGTATGTGAACGGCATAGTGCAAAAAATGAGAGTGAGTAAATACGAGAAGTAATAGTCCTGTAAAATCATTGAGAGGACCTTTTTACATGGTAAACACCTGCTTTTAGGCGACGAATGATTTACGACTCTTGTTAGGTGGCTGGATTTTATAAGTAGATAAGTTATACAAATGGGAAATTTTGGACTTGAAATAAAAGCTGGTTGAGTATCGAGGCCTGGAGCAAATCATTCTGGTAATTAATCCTTTATGAAATGCAGTGCATGAGGAATTATCTAGCCTCGAGAAATCCATTCCGCTTCTGGGAGAAATCATTTTGAAAAAAAATGCCTAAGTGCATTGTCAACGCCCGATTGTACCTAGCTTTGCAATACAAAGTACTTCTATGGTTATGAAGCCCGCCCACGCCGACCCACTTGCCCAACTCACCGAGATTCGCGCCATTATGGAGCGGAGCTCGCGGTTTTTGTCGTTGTCTGGCCTGAGCGGGGTAGGGGCGGGGGTGGTGGCGCTGGCTGGGGCCGCGGTGGGGCATTTCTATCTGAAAAGCCATTATTCCGATGGCTACCTGCAGCTGATGCAGGGCTCGGCGCGGGAGCGGCAGGCGGCGCTGCCATTTCTGCTTCTGCTCACGGGCGTGATGATAGGCGTGGCGCTGCTGGTGGCGTTTTTTTTTACCCAGCGCCGCACTAAGCACGACGGCCAGCAGCTGTGGAGCGGTCCGGCGCGGCGCTTGGCGCTGGCACTGGCCGTGCCGCTGGTCACGGGCGGGCTGTTTTGCCTGCGCCTGTTTCTGGGCGGCGATGCGGCCATGGTGGTGCCCGGCCTGCTGGTGTTCTACGGGCTGGCGCTGCTCAACGCCAGCAAGTACACGCTGGAAGAAATCCGCTGGCTGGGCCTCACCCAGATTGGGCTGGGCTTGCTGTGCATGCTGCTGCCGGGCTGGGGCCTGGTGTTCTTTGCCCTGGGCTTTGGCCTGGGCCACATCGGCTACGGCCTGGTGATGTACAACCGCTACGAGCGGCCGGGCTCGGCCGGCGCGGCGCCTAATTCCGCAGTAGCCCGGTGAAGCACCTCATCCATACCCTCAACAAGGCCTTCGACCACCGCGTACGGCTGGGCGTCATGGCCGTGCTGATGGCCAACGACTCCGTGAGCTTCAACGACCTGAAAGAAGTGCTCGACCTCACCGATGGCAATCTTGCCAGCCACGTAGCCGCCCTCGAAAAAGCAGAGTATGTGCTGGTGAGCAAGCAGTTCGTGGGCAAAAAGCCGAATACGACCTACTCGGCCACTGAGGCCGGTAAAGCTGCTTTTCAGCAGCATTTGGCCACGTTGGAGAAGCTGCTGCGCCCGTAGAACAGCCAATTGAGAGCGAGACTCTTTTTTTGTCCATATACTTTGAAATACAAAGTTCTTTTAAATAAACCAAGCTCATGACTGATTACACGCAACCTTCCCCATCGTGGCCAGCTGGTTCGGCTTATCGGCCGGTATCGGCGGCGGCACGCGCTGCTTCGCGTCCCACCGCCGCGCCACTCTCCCTGGCCCAAAAGCTGCTCCTGCCGCTGGGCGCGGTGCTGTTCGATTGGCTGTTTTGCTTACAGGAAGCCGGGTCGAATGTGCTGGTGTTCATAGTTTTTGTAGTGGCGGCGCAGTTGGTGCTGTTGCCCAAAGTGGCCGCGGTGCGACGCTCGGGCTACTTCTGGCTGATGGTGGGCGGCAGCTTATTCAGCGGCGCCATGATGGCCGTGTACGGCTCGGGCATGGCGGCGCTGGCGTGCGGTGCTTCGGTGCTCATGCTGCTGGGCTACGTCAATCAGCCGCACCTGCGGCTGGGGCTGTATGCGCTGCTCACGGCGGTGGGTAGCGGAGCGCAGGCGGGGCCACGGGTGCTGTTGGGACTGCGGTTGCGCGCGCCGCACAACGCGAGGGCAGGCGCGCGCCGCGGCTGGTTCTACGGCCGCCTGCTGCTGGTGCCGGTGCTGGTGCTGGGTGCCTTTCACCTGCTGTTTATGGCCGCCAATCCGCGGTACATGG
>JAYSZD010000302.1:0-1863 GCA_043738185.1 Hymenobacter sp.
GGGGGCTAGGGGGGGGGCACGAGCGGCGAGCCCCGAGGTAATCGTCTGAACGACAACTATAATTCCCCAAATTCTCGCATGCGCAACCAACTTACCACGCTTGACATCCTGGTTTTCCTGTTTTACCTGGTCGGCGTGTCGGCTTATGGCTACTACATCTACCAGAGCAAGAAAAAGGGCGAACAAAGCACCAAGGACTACTTTTTGGCCGAAGGTTCGCTGACGTGGTGGGCCATTGGCGCCTCCATGATTGCCTCCAACATCTCGGCCGAGCAGTTCATCGGCATGTCGGGCTCGGGCTTTAAGGTAGGCGTGGCGGTGGCGGCCTACGAGTGGGTGGCGGCCATTGTGCTCATCATCGTGGCGGTGTTCTTTATGCCGGTGTTTCTGAAGGAGAAAATCTTCACGATGCCGCAGTTTCTGGAGCAGCGCTACAACTCCACGCTGAGCCTGATAATGAGCATCTTCTGGCTATTTCTCTACGTGCTGGTCAACCTCACGTCCATTCTCTACCTCGGCGCGCTGGCGCTTAGCAACCTGGTGGGCGGCGACACTTTTCACGTCATTATTGTGCTGCTGGCTTTGTTCTCGCTGCTCATTTCCATTGGCGGTATGAAGGTAGTGGGCTACACCGACGTGGTGCAGGTGGTTGTGCTGGTCATCGGCGGCCTGGTGACCACCTACATTTCCCTCACGCTGGTGAGCGACAAGTTTGGCCTCGGCGGCAGCGCTATCTCGGGTTTCAACGCCCTGATTGACAACGCCGGCGACCATTTTCACATGATATTCCCGAAGCCCACCGCCGATACCCCACAGGTGGAAGTCGACAAGTACCTGTCCTTGCCCGGCATTGCCATGTACCTGGCCGGGCAGTGGATTGTGAACCTCAACTACTGGGGCTGCAACCAGTACATCACCCAGCGCGCGCTGGGCGCCGATTTGCACACCGCCCGCACCGGCATTCTGTTTGCGGCCATGCTTAAGCTGATGATGCCCGTGATTGTGATGCTGCCCGGCATTGCGGCCTACGTGCTCTACAAAAACGGCAGCCTGCAAACTGAAATGCTGTCGGCCGGCACTTTCAACTCCGACAACGCCTACTCGGCCATCCTCACCTTCCTGCCCAACGGCCTGAAGGGCCTGAGCATGGCGGCGCTCACGGCGGCCATTGTGGCGTCGCTGGCCGGGAAGGTGAATTCGATTTCGACCATTTTCACGCTTGATATTTACAAGCGTTACCTCAACCCCGCGGCCACCGAGAAAAAGCAGGTGTGGGTGGGCCGCCTCACCATTGTGGCCGCCATCGTCATCAGCATCGGCCTCACCTGGAAAGACGCGCTGGGCATTGGCGGCGAGGGCGGTTTCCAGTTCATTCAGAAGTACACGGGCTTTATCTCGCCTGGCATTCTGGCCATCTTCCTGCTGGGCATGTTCTGGAAGCGCACCACGGCTATGGCGGCCATTGTAGGCGTGCTGGCGGGCTTCGCCATGTCGGTGTTTTTCAACAACTACGCGCCGGCCGTGCTCGGTCCCGAAACGCTGCTCTACACCGCCTTCCGCAACAGCGCCGGCGTCTACGAAATCCCCTTTCTGGTGTGCATGGGCCTCTCGTTTGCTATCACCATGCTCCTCATGGTGGCCATCAGCCTGGTGGGGCCCCGCATCAATCCCAAGGCCATTGCCCTGGAGCCCGGCCTGTTCCGCTTGAGCCGCCAGACCCTGACGCTCATCGTTATTATCCTGCTGCTGCTCACGGCGTTGTATACGAAATTTTGGTAATTCTTACGTTCAATATTGATAACAGAACTGTCATATTGAGCTTGCCGAAGCATCTCTACCGCTTCGTTGGACGGCTTCAACGAA
>JAYSZD010000303.1:0-1863 GCA_043738185.1 Hymenobacter sp.
ACTACTTCCGCCCGGCCACAATCTCATCCACTACCAACGGGTCGAGCAGCGTGGTGACGTCGCCCAGGTTGCTGGTTTCGCCCTCGGCCACTTTGCGCAGGATGCGGCGCATGATTTTGCCCGAGCGGGTTTTAGGCAAGCCCGAAACGAGTTGAATTTTGTCGGGTTTGGCGATGCGGCCGATGTGGGCGACCACGGCTTCAATAATGCTGGCTTCGGTGCGCTGAATGTCGATATCGGTGGTGGGCAAGCCGTTTTGGCAGATGACGTAGGCGTAAATCCCCTGCCCTTTCACGTCGTGCGGGTAGCCCACCACGGCGCTTTCCACCACAAACTCGCTTTCGTTGATGGCACTTTCGATTTCGGCCGTGCCAAAGCGGTGGCCACTCACGTTGATGACGTCATCGACGCGGCCAATAATGCGGTAGAGGCCCTGGGCGTCACGCCGGGCACCATCGCCGGTGAAATAATAGCCGGGATAGGGCTGAAAATACGTCTGCTGGGCGCGGGCATGGTCGCCCCAGGTAGTGCGGATAATGCCCGGCCAGCTGCCCTTGATAGCGAGGTAACCCTCCTGGTCGTTGCCTTCAATTTCGGTACCGTCTTGGTTCAACAGCACGGGCTGCACGCCGGGCAGCGGCAGGCCCGCCCGCGCCGGCACAGAGGGCGTGATGCCCGCCATGGCCGAAATCATGATGCCCCCGGTTTCGGTTTGCCACCACGTATCCACGATGGGACAGCGGCCCTTGCCCACGTGCTGGTGGTACCAGTGCCAGGCCTCCTCGTTGATGGGTTCGCCTACGGAGCCCAGAATGCGCAGGCTACTCAGCGAGTACGCCAGCACGTGGTCGAGGGGTGCGGCCATGAGCGAGCGGATGGCCGTGGGCGCGGTATAGAAAATGGTAACGTGATGCTTGTCAATAACCTCCCAGAACCGACCGGGCGATGGGAATGTGGGCACGCCCTCAAACAGCAGCGTGGTACTGCCGGCCAGCAGCGGACCGTACAGCCCGTAGGTGTGGCCCGTTACCCAGCCAATATCAGCCGTACACCAGTACACGTCGTTTTCCTCCACTTGAAACACGTTGCGAAACGTGTAATCGGCCCATATCATGTAGCCAGCCTGGCTGTGCACCACGCCTTTGGGCTTGCCGGTGCTGCCGCTGGTGTAGAGAATGAAGAGTGGGTCTTCGGCGGCCATAACTTCGGCGGGGCAGTTTCTATCCACCTCCAGCACTTCCTCGTGAAACCAAACGTCGCGGTCGGCCAGCATGTCCACGGGCCAGCCGGTGTGCTCCACCACCAGCATACGCTTCACCGACGGACACTGCGCCAGGGCCTCATCCACGACGCTCTTGACGGGTATTTGCTTGGCCCCGCGCTCCAGGGCGTCGGCCGTGATGACGAAGGATGCCTGCGCATCGTTGATGCGGTCGGCAATGGCGGAAGCGGAGAAGCCGGCGAAAACCACGCCGTGCACCGCCCCAATGCGGGCGCAGGCCAGCACGGCAATGGCCAGCTGCGGAATCATGGGCATATACAGCACCACCCGGTCGCCTTTACGCACGCCGTTTTTCTTGAGCACATTGGCCATTTCGCACACCTGCGTGTGCAGCTCGCGGTAAGTCAGGCGCAGGTGGCGGGTGCGCGGGTCGTTGGGCTCGAAGATGATAGCTAGCTTGTTGGCGCGCTGTTCGAGGTGGCGGTCAAGGCAATTTTCGGTGATGTTGAGCGTAGCGCCATCGAACCAGGTACTCTGGCCTTCGGGCGAAAACTGCCCGCCGCGCACGGCATCCCACTTGCGGTGCCAGGTGAAGGGCTCAGCCGCCGCGGCCCAAAAGGCATCGGGATTGGTTATCGACT
>JAYSZD010000304.1:0-4530 GCA_043738185.1 Hymenobacter sp.
GCTGGCGGCCACGCCCGCCGATTTTCGGGCCGCTTTTGAGCAGCACCTCGTGGCCAACCACCTGCTGGCCCAGGCTACGGTGCCGGCCATGCAGGCTGCGGGGTTTGGGCGCATCATCAACATCGTGAGCACGTCGGTGAAGGTGCCGCTGCCCGGCCTGGGCGTGAGCAACACCACGCGCGGGGCCGTGGCCAGCTGGGCCAAAACCCTGGCCAACGAGCTGGCCCCGCACGGAATCACGGTGAACAACGTGCTGCCCGGCGCCACGCTCACCCAGCGGCACACCTCGCTCATCGACAAGAAAACGGCCCAAACCGGCCAGTCGGCCGACGCTATCGAAGCCGACATGCTCAAGTTAATTCCGGCCCGGCGCTTTGGGCTGGTCGAGGAGGTAGCGGCGGCCGTGGCCTTTCTGGCCTCGCCGGCGGCAGGCTACATCACCGGTACGAGCGTGCCCGTGGACGGCGGCCGCACCGGCAGCTTGTAAGCCGCAGGCTTTAAGCTGCAAGCCGCAAGCTCAGGGGTGCTATACAGTGCTTTACGGAAATGTGATGCACGCTTATTGTTGCACCAATACTTAAGGCGGCCATTCCTGAAAGCAGTGCCGCAGCCGGTAAAAGGCGTATTACTTTTGCGTCACGCAAGACCTTCCTGATTTTGGTAAAATTCGACACGCTCTCTATCGTTGTCCCAGTTTATAACGAAGCCCGCACCATCCACCGGATTCTGGATTTGCTGCGCGAGCTGAAACTGCTCAACAACATCGGCAAGGAGATTATCCTCGTCAACGACTGTTCCTCTGACGGGTCCGGTGATGCTATTCGGGCGTATGCCGCGCGCTACCCCGAAATGCGGCTGCGCCTGCTGGAACACGCCGTGAACCAGGGCAAGGGCGCCGCCCTGCATACGGGCATCCGCGAGGCTACCGGCGACTACGTCATCATTCAGGATGCCGACCTGGAATACGACCCGGAAGAATACAACCTGCTGATAAAGCCGATATTGAAAGGCTTTGCCGACGTGGTGTTCGGGTCCCGTTTCATGGGCGGCAACCCGCACCGCATCCTCTTTTTCTGGCACAGCATCGGCAACAACGTTCTCACCTTCCTCTCCAACATGGTGACGGACCTGAACCTGACCGACATGGAAACGTGCTACAAACTGTTCCGGCGCGACATCATTCAGGGCCTGCGCCTCGAAGAAAAGCGCTTCGGCTTCGAGCCCGAGGTGACGGCCAAAGTAGCGCGGGTGAAGGACGTGCGCATCTACGAAGTGGGCATCAGCTACTACGGCCGCACGTATGCCGAGGGCAAGAAAATTGGCTGGCGCGACGGCGTGCGGGCTCTGTACTGTATCGGAAAGTACGGCTTGCTGGGGCACTGATTTCGCCGTTGTCAGGGTTTGGGCGCACGCGCAAAGCGCCGCCTTACCGAATATGTAAATACCCGGCAATAAGGTAATAACTTGTTGGCTATTTGATATCTAAATGATTTATATGACTCGCTGTTTGGTCTTGTCCTTCGCCCTGGCAACAGCCGTTTTCTAAATGCCCTGTGCTGCCGATGCCAATTTCGACCCTTTCGAAGCCACCTAACCTCCGCGTGGGGGTGCACGGGCACTTGCTGTGGCTGAGCGTCAGCCTGTTAGTAGGATGGGCTATGGCCCGCTACTACGAGTTGATACTCCTAGACCTGCGCGTGGCCACCGATGTGCAGGACCACGTCGAGTATCTCGTTCGGGTGCGTACGGACGCCTATGCCTGGCCGGCCAACCCGGGATTTCACTGGTTGACATGGCTGCTGAGCGGCTTCTCCCGCGACGGCGCCCGGTTGTTGCAGGCCGCGCCCTACGCGCTGGGCCTGAGCTGGGGCGCGTCAGTGTACGCGGCCATCCGGGCGGCCCGCGGTATTGGTTTATTAGGGCAGGAGCGGGCCACCGCTTCGGCCAAGTGGACGGCCGTGGCGGCGGCGGTGGCCGCCTGTTCTTTGTTTTCGCCCCCGGTGCGCCTGCTGTTGGCATCTCCCAACAACTACCTGGGGCTGTTGCCGCCCAATGTGTACCACAACTCAACCTTGATTGTGGCCCTGCCTTTCGCAATTGCCGCTTTTGGGCTGGGCGTGCGCCAGCTGCGTGGGGACCTCCGCTTCGGGCACGATGCGCTGCTCGGGCTCATGCTGGTGGCCGGCGCCTTGGGCAAGCCGAGCTATGCCTTTGCCTTCGTGCCCGCTTACGGCGTACTGCGGCTGCTACAGAGCCGACGCCTGGGCGCGGGCCGGGTGCTGGGCGGCCTAGTGGTGGCGCTGCTCCCGGTGCTCCTGCTCATTCTGGGGCAGGCCCGGTGGATTGCTCTGCACCCGGAAGTGAGCTTTCACGGCGAGTCACACATTGCGTTTGCGTTTCCGGCGGGCTGGAACATGCTGTTGTTTCTGCCCAACATCACGGCCCTGGAAAGCACCGTGCTGGGGCTGGGGTCGTTTGCCTTGCCTTTGGTGGCGTATGCCGTGCGGCCGGCTTGGCTGCGGCAGCCGTGCCATCAGCTGGCCGTACTTAGCACGGTCTTCGGGTTTGCGCAATTCATGCTGGTTTACGAAGCCGGCTCGCGCGCCGGGCACGGCAATTTTATGTGGCAGGTAATGGCGGCCAACCATGTGCTGTATTGGATGGTGACGCTGGAGGTGCTGCGGAGCCAGCCCGCTACCAAATCCGACTGGGTCCGGCAGGTGCTGCTGTTGAGCGCCGTGGGGCTGAGCATCGTCAGCGGGCTTCTGTACCTGAGTGCCATTGCCAGCACGGGCACTTACCAATAAGCCGCCTGTAGGCCGGCGCGTACTACCCGACAGCAGTCTTTGTCGCGGGACTTCCGGCTCCGGGGCCCACGGCCAGTACCACCAGGTAGAACGAGGTGAAAAAGCCTACCACGGCCAGATAGGCGTAGGGTACCTGCAGGAAAGCATAAAAAGTGGTGAGGTAGAGCTTCAGCACAATCACAGCATAGAGTCGGTGGTGGGTGCGGGGCAGCCGTTGCCGCCAATAAACCAGCGCCGCGCCGCCAACAACGGCCAGCGACGCCGCCAGGTGCACCATTTTGGCCAGCCCCAACCGGGCCAGCATATCGCCCGGTGCAAACTGATAAAAGAAGTTGGTGAGACCAATGCCGTTGTACAGGTGCATGGGAAGGCCCTTGTCGTTCAGGTGGTTCCATTCGCCCAGGGTGGTATCCGTATACACTTTTTGGACGCGCATGAACAGCCCCCAGTCGTGCGAAAGCACCGGCACGATATAGAAGGCCACCACGCCGGCCGCTGCCAGTCCGGCCACCAGCCAGGCCGCGCGCCGCGATTCGTTCAGGTAGAGCAGTCCTAGGTACAGCGGCACCCAAAACACCAGCGAGTAGCGCGAGAGCAAGCACAACAGCAGCGCACCAATAAACAGCAGCCGCGACGGCAGCAGCACGCCAGCCACCAGCAGCAGGTAGTACCCCACCACCAGCGGCTCCACCGTGAGGGAAAAAATGTCCGCGTTTCGGCGCAGCACGGCGTAGGTGAACAGCAGTGGCAAGGCGCTGAGCACGAAGGTGACCAGCGCCGAGCGCCGCAGCCGCACCACCACCACCAGGTAGCCCAGCAGCCCCAGCAGCAGCACGAAGCTGCTCATCCATCGGTAATCAAACCGAAAATATTCGGGCACCACGAAAGGCAGCCAGGTACCGGGCAGGTAGCCCGGCTCCAGAAAATAGCCCAGGTCTTCGGTTAACGGCCGGTGCACCACATCGCCGGCCAGCAGCCGCTGGCAATACACGGTGAGGGCCGGAATGATATCTGAATAGTCCTGCGGATGGGTTCCGCTGATGCGGGCATCCAGCAGCGGCACGCACACTAGCAGGCCCGCGCCCAGTGCCAGTGCGGCCGGCCACCACCACCGGCTGCGCGCGGCTACCGGCGGCAGCACCGGCCACGGTCGGTACCGCACGGCCTGGTAGGCCGCGAAGCACAGCGCTACGGCCGTGAGGTAGAGCACCACCGGGCTGGCGTAGGGGCCAAGCTTATTGGATAAAAATGTGAACTGGAGCGCCTCCAGGACAACCAATCCCAGCACGGCCCATGAAAACAGACCTGCCGCCGCCGTGCTATTGTGAGCTGCCATACCAACCAGAAACGAAGCCGCCGCGCCCCCGGCCCACGGGCAGAAGGCGCAATGCGAGGCCGGGAAAAACCACGGCGGGGGAATAAGAAAATGAAGGCATAGCCTTGACGAAAAGGCGTTTATCCTTTGGTGATTTCCAGGTCGTCGAGGTAAGTGGCGTCGTCGGGGCCCGTGCGCCACATGTAAATTTTCAGCTCATGGTTTGGGCCAATGGTGGCGGGCAGCACAAAGTCCTTGTCTACCTGCGTCCAGTGATTCAGCGTTTTCACTTCCCCGCGGATATCCAGCGCTTCCCAGTACACTTGCTCGCCCCCCTTGGTCGGGTCCGTAACCTGCACCACGATGACGGCCTTGGCCTGCGGGCCGGTCAGCAGGGCCCAGCCCCGC
>JAYSZD010000305.1:0-1860 GCA_043738185.1 Hymenobacter sp.
TTCAAACATGGCGCTACTTGGCGCTGTGGGCTTCCACCAACGATTCGCGGCAGGCTTGCAGATACATTTCCACCAGCTCGTCGGTGATGGCCGTGGACACGAAGAGGGCTTCGAACTGCGAGGGTGCCAGGTAGATGCCGCGGTTGAGCATGGCGTGAAAATACCGGCCAAAGGCGGCGGTATCGCACTTCTTGGCGTCGTCCAGGTTCACCACCGGCTCGCTGGTGAAAAACAGGCTGAACATGGAGCCCACGCGGTTTACGGTATAGTTCAGGCCGAGCTCGGCGGCAATGGCGCGGGTACCGTCGGCGAGGCGGGCGCTGCTTGCTTCCAGGTCGCGGTACAGTTCGGGGTGCTCGTGCAGGTAGCGGAGCTGGGCCATGCCGGCCGCCGTGGCCATGGGGTTGCCCGAAAGCGTGCCGGCCTGATACACCTTGCCGGCCGGAGCCACGCAGTTCATGATGTCTTCGCGGCCGCCGTAGGCGCCCACCGGCAGCCCGCCACCGATAATTTTGCCCAGCGTCGTGAGGTCGGGCCGGATGCCGTAGAGCTGCTGCGCCCCGCCCGGCGCCAGGCGAAAGCCGGTCATCACTTCGTCGAAAATAAAGACAATGCCGTGCGCCGTGCACAAGTCGCGCAGGCCTTGCAGGAAGCCTTCGGCGGGCACTACGAGGCCCATGTTGCCCACAACGGGTTCCAGTATCAGGGCGGCAATCTGGCCGGGGTTGGCCGCAATAAGTGCTTCGACGGCGGGCAGGTCGTTGTAGGGCGCGGTGAGGGTATCCTGGGCCACGCCGCGCGTCACGCCGGCCGAATCGGGCTCGCCGGCGGTGAGGGCGCCGCTGCCGGCGGCAATCAGAAAGGCGTCGCCGTGGCCGTGGTAGCAGCCTTCAAACTTGATGATTTTGGCGCGGCCGGTGAAGCCACGGGCCACCCGCACCGCCGACATGCAGGCTTCGGTGCCGGAGTTTACCAGCCGTACTTTTTCGATGCTGGGCATCATTTCCCGAATCAGCTCGGCCATTTCCACTTCGCGATGCGTGGGCGCCCCAAAGCTGAGGGAATGCGGCAGCGCTTGGCGCACGGCGTCGAGCACGATTGCGGGCGCATGGCCCAGTATCATCGGACCCCAGGAATTGATAAAATCGACGTAGCGGTTGCCGTCCACGTCGGTAACCCAGGCGCCCTGAGCGCTGTGCATGAAAACCGGCGAGCCCCCCACCGAGCGGAAGGCCCGCACCGGCGAATTCACACCCCCCGGAATCAGCGTTTTGGCACGTTCAAAGAGGGCAACGGAAGTTGACAGATTGAGCATTGGCGAAGTTGTATTCATTACTTTAATTTTCGATAGTCAATACCAGAAACAAGCAGCTGGTGGTGAAGGGCACCCAGGCGCTTCATAACACCTGCGGCGGCCTGGGCTAGTCTAGCGCAGCACCTGCGTTTCGAGGTTGGTGAGCTTGACCACGGGCACTACCTGATTATCATGCGCCCCGCTCTCGTAGCTCTGGCCTTCAAATACCGCACCCGGCGTTTGAGGCGCGCTGGCTAAGCCTGCCTGAAACGCCGGGCCGTACTGAAATAGGGCCGAACCGAAGTATAACAGCATTTCGAACCCTTGGTTGGCATACAAGGAAGGCGGCACGCGCTGGCGCTGCAGGTACAGCTGACGAAACCGGCGGTAGCCGGGGGCCTGGGCGTCGAAGTACCTGGGATACATGAGGTACACGTTTGCGTTGTTGAACTGCGGCACGTCCAGGCGCACGTTTTCGAGCCACGAACCGGGGCACAGCAGCGGCGGACGCTTGGCGGCCGGTTGCTGCTGCATGATTTTCAAGGCATACGGGCCGGTACGGCGGT